>JBCCRZ010000054.1:0-16253 GCA_039200855.1 Cyanobacteria bacterium P01_D01_bin.44
GAAGCCCAGGCCATGCAAGTCCCCGTGGTGGGGTTCGCCACCGGTGGTATCCCCGAGGTGGTGCGTCATGGTGAGACCGGGCTGTTGGTTCCTGAGAAAGATGTCAACGCCCTGGCCCTGGCAATTGTAGACCTATGGGCGCACCCCGAGCAGCGACGGCGGTTTGCCCTGGCTGGGCGACGGCACGTTGAGCAGCGGTTTGATCTGCATCGTAACACCCAGGCCCTTGAAGCCATCTACGACGAAGTGATTCAGGCGTATGGGAGTGGTGAGATGGTGAGGTAGTGGGTAGTGGGTGAAAGCCAGTCTTTAACATTCTCCCCCTCTCCCCCCTGCCTCCTCTGCCCCCTCTGCTTCTCCACCCACTACCCACTACCCTCTACCCTTCTCAACTGCCGTAGCGACCGCCGCAAATTTGGTACCGCCGAAATCACCATCTCCAATCGAATTCGCCAGATCCGAGCGGCAGAGGCTTTTGCCTGGGGATAGTTTTTGAGTAACGTGCGGGCCGTCTCAAGATCTCCCTGGGTTGCACAGCGATAGGCGGCGATCAGGGCGTAGTTAGCCAACAGCTGCTCTAATAGCGCCTGGTAGGGAGCCGGGCAGTGGGCTCGAATCGGGTCTGGTTCTAGCAGCATCGGCCAGGGGGGACAGGTTTGTCGCCACACGGCCAGGTCAGAGGCTTCGGTGTGATACCACATCAAGGGCTTAAAGTCTCGGTAGATGGGGTAGTGCAAAATGATTTGTAGCCACAGGTAGAGATCTTCGCCATAGCGACATCCGTCCTGGCTATAAAACCCGCCAAACTGGTTGACGATGGTGCGATCGCACACAATTGCCCCAGAGTGCAAAATATCCAGGCTGGGCTTATGCCGCTCAGGGCCCAAATCAGGGGGCAGTCGCCAAACCCCTTTGGTTAGACCTAGCTGGGCCATGATTGCACTCCAGTTTTGGCGCTGCGCCCCGCGCACCTGGCCGCTCACCGACAGCACACAGTCGGGGTGAGCCCTGAGCCGCTCAAGAGACCGCTCTAAAAATAGAGGAAACCATTCATCATCAGCATCTAAAAACGCAATATGGGACCCCCGCGCCAGCTGTAAACCGTGATTGCGAGCTGCCCCTGGGCCAGCATTTTCCTGATGCACCAGCTGAATTTGAATATCGGATGCAGCTTTGGCCTCACCCGGGTTCTCAACAATGTCCCTGGCTAGCTGTTGCACAATGGCAGGTCCCTCATCTTGAGAGCCATCGTTGATCACAATGATCTCTAGCGGCGACACGGTTTGCGCCAAAATGGAGCGCAGCGTCCGGGCGATATAAGCCGCTTTGTTATAAAGCGGTACCACGACACTGACTTGAGGCTTGGCTCGAGGAGAAATCGCTAACGGGTGAAACTTTTCCATGTCATTTCTATATCATGGCAGGCCGATCATGACAGCCCGATCATGGAAATTATGGTAGCCCAGCTAAAGCCGCTTGTATCGGCTTAGCCACCGCTGACCAGGCATAGTGTTGCAACAGACAGGCATAGGCATTTTTCGCGAACTGTTGCCCCCGCTCAGGAGTGTGCCACAGCTCTAGAACGGCTTCGACAATGGCCGCTGGGGTCGAGCGCAGATAGAGCTGTTGTCCATCTTGGACTGCTAACCCTTCTGCCCCTTTGGGGGTACTCACCACCGGGCACCCCGCCGCAAAGGCTTCCAACAATTTGAGTCGAGTGCCGCTTCCGCTTTGTAGGGGCACCACCATGATGCTTGCCATCGCTAAATAGGGGCGCACATCGTCCACCTCCCCGGTGACTACAATGTCAGGATCGGCTGCTGCTGAGGTCATCTGAGGGGTAGGGTCAATGCCGACGAGGAGGAGTTGGCAGTCAGGGACTTGTTGTTTGAGAGCGGGGTAGATGTGATTGATCAGGAGCGCAGCGGCCTCGGCATTGGGAGGGTAGGAGAAGCGACCAGGGAAGAGGAGGGTGAGGTGCTTAGATGCAGGCGTCTTGCCTGTCCTATCTATGAGAGAAGGTGGGGAGGTAGGGAGGTAGGGAGGTGGGGGAGGTGGGGGAGGTGGGGAAGGTGGGGGAGGTGAGGGAGGTGGGGGTAGCGGGTGGCGGGTGGCGGGTAGAGACGTTGGGTCGGTACGGTTGGTTTTGAGGGTTGTGTAGAAGGTGGGGTCGACGCCGTTGGGGATTATTTGTAGAGAGGTAGACGTCTGGGGATAGAGTTGTTCGAGCAAATCCCTATCTGTCTGGCTGCAGGTCCAGACTTGGTCAGCGTGTTGTAGCCAGTGGCGCTCTATGTGGCGGATTTTGGAGAGGGTGTTTTGGGTGGATTGAAATCGCTTGGCGTCCCCCTCGACATTGTGGTTGTCTAAAATCACCGGACACCTGGCTGAGCGCAAAATGGGAAGATAGCGATAGAGCCAGATCTCGGCGCAAATGATCAGGGTGGGTCGAAACTGTTGGACGACATCCTTGAGCTGTTGCGCAGCTTGCCGAGTGTAGAGCCAGTCAACGCGGGGATGGCCATCGGGTCTGAGCCAACCCAGACGACGAACAATCTTTTCCCGTCGCGATCGCTGGGGGGCTCCAATGTCATAATGGTGCCAAGTGGGGAGGTGGGCTTCGACGTGAGCGCTCAGCCGAACGGGAGAAAGGGAAGGCTTGCCCTGAGCTTGTCGAAGGGTGGGGCGGTCGTCAGTGCGATTGAGAATCGTTGTAGGACGGGGGCCTTTAAAGATAGAAAACAGGGTAACCTCACCGAACTGGGCCAAGATATTCAGGTTTTGCCAGACTCGCATCGCCCCTCCCCCGCGGGCGGGATAGGGGCATAGTTGGGTTATAAACAAGGTTCGATACCCTTTTGATACCTTCATGGGCGGCTTTAATACCTTCATGGGCGGCAATTCACAGGCCATAAGTCACGGGCGGTCAAGACATGAAACTGGGATACCTTCATCTAGCCACAGCCGGACAATCCTATGAAAGTGGCGTCACCCGCTATGGTCGATGCTTGGCGATGGCCGCGCGATCGCACCACTCGGTGATAGAGCAGGACGTGGTTCTCACCTATGATAGTCGACAGGATAGTCGCCATAATGGTGATTTACTGCGACAGGCGGCGGTGTCCCTGGCCCAGAGTGACCTGATTCATTTTCAATACAGTCCCTTCCTTTGGGGATATGGCCGCCCTCACCTGCAACATCTCCAGCAGTGGCTGGGCGAGCTTTCTCGGCGCTCACTCCCTTGGGTGGTGACTCTCCACGATGTGCATGAACAGCTTTATCCGCCCCAGTCGGTTTGGCAGGTGCTACGGGCCGAACGGCGCAAATACAAAGATCTCTCAGGGCTGCAACGACTGGCCGTGCGAACCACCTGGCGATATATGTGGCATCGCTATGGGGCCGATCGCCTGGCGATGCAGCTGTTGTTACGGCAAGCCAGTGCGATTCTGACGTGTCATGCCCAAGAAAAACAGCGGCTGTCGCATTTTGCCGCGGCTGAGCGGATTCAAGTGATTCCCCATTTTGTAGAGTCTGCGCCTTTTCAACGCTCAACAATCCCGCTTTCAACAGCCGACGCCAAGGCGAAGCTGGGGCTATCAGCTCAGACGGTGATCACCCTCCAGGGGTTTATTTATCCGCGCAAGGGCCATGCCCTGGCGATTGCAGCCCTAGGCCAGCTGCCAGAGACGGTTCATTTGGTGTTTGCGGGGGCGGTGGTAGACGGTCAGGCTCAATTGCTCAAAGATTTGTGGACCCTGGCTCAACAGCATCAGGTAGATCACCGGGTTACGGTGACGGGCTATCTCTGCAATACCGATCTCGATCTTTATTTGAGGGCTAGCGATCTGGCGATTTGCCCGTTTGAGGCCCTGTCGGCGTCAGGGTCTCTCTCTCGATGGATCGCCCAGGGGAAACCTATCCTGGCGACTGACCTGCCTCAGATTCAGGACTATAACCAGCTTGTCCCCGGTGCGATTGCACCCTTCTCTCCCTATACGGCAGCGGCTTTGGCTGAGGCCATTCTCACCCAGCTGACTCAGCCGCCGCCGCCCCAGCTCCGACAGCAGTTGCGATCGCAGCTCAGTCTACCCCAGATTTTTGAGCGGCATCAGGCGTGTTATGCAGAGGTTCTAGAAGACGTGCCATGAACCCAATCAGTTAGAGCAGGTTGCCCCATGCCTAACTGCTGTTGCCACTGTTGGAGGTGCCCTGTGAGTTTGCGCGTGAGTTGCTCTCTACGCCACTGTAGCTGCCCCCTCAGGGTCTTGCCTGACGTGATCGGAGTATAGCCATAGCGGGCCATGGCGTCACGGCTAATTTGTTCAATGATTTCTACCCGAGCCCGAGACAGTTGCTGCTTCCATTTTTCTAGGGGAGTCATCTCCAGGGGGGCCAACGCCTGACGGAGATGACTTGCAGCCCATTTTGGGCGATTGACAATGGGGCTATTAGCAGGCGATCGGCGGTCGATGAGATCAGGGGTGTAGGGCTCATCGAGAAACTCACAGATCTGCTTGAGACAGTCCTGGGGATGCGTGAGAAGGGCTTCGTAGCGCACTTGTTTAACTCGAGCATCGGTTTTCCAGTGGCGTTCATAGTGACGCAGGCCCTGGTGCCAAAGCCGAGCATTTTCATCGGTATAGTCACTGGCCCAGCGAGCCTTTAATAAAGAAGAGACGACCGCCCTTGGATCTCGCAGTAGCCAAAGCACCGATGCGTTTGGATACCAGTCAAAAATTTGGTCGAGATGCTGATAGTGCATAGGGGTTTTTTCGCCCCACCGCGGCTTGTTGAACTGAGCCGCATAGGTTTCTAGCATTGCCTCAAACAAGGTTTGCTGGGTGGGTTGACCTTGGGTTTGGGCGCGTGCCCAGACCGTATCCGCGTCCATCCCAAAATAGGAAAATCGCTGGCTCTGGCGCAGTTCTTGCCAAAGGGTCTCAAGCGGCAAGTTGCCCCAGGTGGGCAGCCAGTAGTTAAAAAAATGACTCTCGGGGGAAATTGCAATGGCGGGATGGGCCGACAGGAGCGATGCCAGCAGGGTCGTTCCTGAGCGCGGAACGCCCACAATAAAAATGGGAGATAAATTCACGCTCAAGCCTGCCAAAAATCTTCCAATGTGGCCATGGCGGCGGCCCCTGCCTGTTGGTATTGATGCAGGCCAGCCCGAACTGACTGTCGGGCCGCATCAGCATTCTCAAGCAGCTGGGTCGCTTTTGACGTGGCGGTTTCGAGCGTAAAGTCTCCCAGGGCAATAGAGTTGTGGCTCTGGCCGATAGCGGCCATAAACCGATTAACCTTAAGGTCATATTCGACGGCTAGACCAGGTATTCCGGCCTGTGCCGCCAAAATCATAGAGTGTAGACGCATCCCGATGATCAGATCCAGCGATGCCAGGATACCATCTAAATGTCCTAAGTAGGGAACATCAGCATACAATTCCATCCGATCAGCGTGGCGACAGTCCTGGAGCATCGTCTGGGTGCTGACATAGTCGTCAACAGCGGGTCGGTGTCGGCGACGATACGCCTCTGGGAACGATTGGAATGGAATTAAATGGATTTCGGCATCGTAGGTGTCGACCAGCCAATCTAACAGCGCGGCCATGGATCGCTGTAGTTGCTCAAAGGTCTCTGGAGCAGCGTTTGGGCTGTGGCGATTTGCGATCGCACGCCATGACACCCCAATGCGCGGTCTTGCCTGAGGCGGCACTGCTGGTGGGATGCCTCTCTCAGACGCAGGGCGCAACAGAGCCAGATCAGGGCTGACATAGATGGGGCGAGTCACCCCTAGCGATCGCAGTGCTTCCGCAGAGGTGTCATCCCGCACGCTAACTAGCTCAGTCTGATTCAAAACTTGTCGAATACGTCGTTCGGTCTCAGGTCGCCAAATTTTCCCCACGCTCACCCCCCACACCAGCGAGCGACAGCGCAGTCGAATGGCCTGTTGTAGCAGAGTTAGCCAGACGTCCGCCACCGATTGCTCGGGGCCATCCCGCAGCAAATCGCCGCCGCCCAGAACAAAATAGCGATGCTGAGCCATCGCCCAGAGCGTCTCAAAGCGTTGTTGCCAAAGCGCTCGACGCCGATAGGTGGGGGCCCGATCAAGGGTCGCCACCCCATGTCTTTGGGCCGTATCCGCCGGATGGTTAGAAAAGACCGTTGGGCTTAAATCAGGCCGCCACTGACTCAGCTGATGCAGCATCCCTGCCAGCATCGCCTCATCCCCCAGGTTGTAGTGGCCATAGTAGCCGCAGATCAGCGCCTGTTTCATATTTAAGGTTATCGATCCCTTGGGCCACAGTCCGCCGTCTAGGTGGATTGGTTATTTTGGCGGTTTCCCCAATCGGCGCAGGCCGATTATAGCCCTGGGGGCATGGCTCTGCTAGTGCATCTTTAGTAGCGGTGTTTTCTAACCGTCCGCGAAAAGATTTGCCAGTCATCAGGGTCTAATCTTAAATCTAACCTAAGGAATAATCACCTGAAAGCGGAACGCCCCGATTTCACTCGCGCCCAAGTCTAACCCAGAGGTTGCATTGCCATCGGTGGCCCCAACGACCACGCCACCCCCCGCCCCAGGAATCACGCTATCATCTGGCCCCGGTGGAAAGTTACCGGTCCCGGTCACATCTTCACAGGAGGGTTCTAGGGGCGCTAAGGGAGCCCGCGCCTCAATCAGTGGACTCGCTGCAAAGCTATTTTCGGTGGGCGGGGTCGTGCTGGGGAGGGCTAACGCCAGGCTGTCTGGTTGCAACACACTAGGCACCCTGATCACATCGCATAGCTCAAGATTTTGAACAGGGGTTGAGCCCGCGTTAAAGAAGTAGACGGTGTACTCTATAGTGTCGCCAGACTGCAAAATCGACGGGATATTAAACAACCCTGGGGGCAGCACATTGCCGGAGAGCGTTTGCAACAGGTTATCGCTGTCGTCGTCCTCTTGATCGTTAAATTGGTTAATCTGAGGGACAAATAACGGTTGACCATTGCGCAGCACCTGGGTGATCCGCTTGGTCACTTGGATATTGGCCCCCAGAGAGACGGGGGTCACAATGTTCTCGCCGTCTTCATTGGCTATCCCGTTATTGTTAGGGTCAATCGGATCTTGCCCGGCTGGCACTGAGTTGACATCATTCGACAGGTCAGTGGTTTCAAGCTCTGACTGTGAGCCAATGCCGATGGCTGTGGTCTGGTTGAGAAACGGCCCCGGCAGCGGATTGGGCAACGTGCCACTGGCCGTATCAACATTGACTGTAATGCGGAAGGTACTTGAATCGCCCACCGGCAGAGTGCGCCCAGGCTGAGTCAGGTCAAGCAGTTCTAAGCTCCCCTGGTTGTCGCCATCATACTGTGGGTTTACTGCATCTAGATTGGGGTTGCCGCCGATAAACTGAGGGAGTCCCACCAGCTCATAGCTGCCATCCCCAAATGTATCTTCAATACTGTTAGTGAGCCTGACGTCATTGAGGTCTTCGGGGCCAATATTCTCAACTACAATTTCATAAACAACCTGCACCGTATCAGCGCCAAACGGCCCATTCGGGTTTAGGTCTGAGGAAATAACCTGCTGAGAGACCCCGATCTGCGGGGTGGTCGGGTCCACCAGGGTCACCGGTGTGGGGGTATTCTCAGGGTTGTTGGGGTCTGGCCCCCCGGCATTCCCATCGCCGTCGGGGTCAATGCCAGAGACCAGATCGGGGGGCAGCGGATTAATCGAGTTAAAGTCATCGGAGAGATCAGAGACCTCAATGTTAGAGCCGGTTCCCGTCCCTGTAGCCAGGGTTTGGTTTGTAAAAGTGTTGGTGTCGCTTGGCGGTAATGTGGGGCTATTGCGATTGACGTCTACCACAATTTGAATGGTCCCTGATTCTCCAGGTTGGAGCGTGACCCCAGGCCCCAATAGCCCAAGCACCTCCTGATCGTCGCCCGTGTAGTTTGGATCAAAGTTATTCAGCGTGGGAGCTCCACTCACCAGCGTAGGCGACCCGACGACGGAGAAACTGCCATCGCCAAAGGTTTGTTCCAAGCTGTTAGTCAGCTGCACATTGTCGAGGGCTTCGGGGCCAATGTTGCCGACTGCGATTTCGTAAACCACCCGCACTGTGTCAGGGCCAAACGCACCATCGGGGGTCGGCGTTGAGGACAGTACCCGCTCAACCACTCCAATGGCCGGTTGAATCACAGGCACTTCAGTTAAGTCTACGGGGGTAGGGGTATCTTCTAACGGGTCGCCGTCGTTGTTAGGATCAGGGTTGGGGCCGTCGGGGGGGGGATCCGCGTCGTTGGTTGATCGATCGGTAACCGGCAATCCAATCGGGGTTTGGGCTGTAGAAATGGCCGTGTTATTAAAGGGACCAGTGCCCACAATTGCCGGATCAATATTGACGTCGTACTCAATCAAGGTAAACTCGCCTGGGGCCAGGATGCCGTTGCCGACTAAGAGATTATCTTGCGGAGCGACACCGCTAAAGTCAGGATTGACCGCCAGGTTCACCCCCCCGGCGGGTCGCACCGCAGTGACCGTAAAACCGTTAGGATCGCCAAACGTCGCCGCGAGGTCATCAGTCACTTGTACATTCGTTAGGGTGGTGACCTCTCCAGAGTTTTGTACTCGAATCCGATAGGTGACGTTGACGGTGCCGTTAGGTCCAGGTGTTGGCGCACTGGCACTTTTGCCGGTACCAATCACGCCCGGCGTAAAGACGATGGTATAGAGTCCGATACCGTGAATAGCGGGGCCACCATTATCCCCTTCAAAGCTTAAAAAGCCGTCGGCCCCAGGGGGGTTAGTCGCCGTAGTCAGGGAAACTGGGCCATTGCCAAAGGTAAACCCGCCGCTGTTGACAGGCTGTCCTGCGTTGGCAGCATAGTCAAGCGTAACCGTCCCTTCAGGGCTCTGATTGCTGCCCTCAAGGGCCACATCTACCTCATTCCCCCCTCGTATCGGACTGTTCGCGTTGGGGTTTTGTTCTGTCGCGGTCCCCAAGATATTGACGTTTGTGCCGTCTGGTAGGGTTTGCGGCCCAGGGGGGGCGTAGACCCCAATCAGGTTGTTGCCGGCAATATCTACTGTGAAATCATTGGGATTGGCTAAGCCTGGCCCTCCCCGAGCCACATCGTCAACCCCAAGGGGGAGGGTCGGGCTCGCCTCGGGAGAAATGCCGAGGGGAGGTGATGGCTGGGTGGCGGGGGTGATTTGCGGGGCGGGGGCATCGCCGCCCACGGTGAGCTGGTCTTGCCACGCATTGGTATTGTCTCGGTCAATGTCAATCACGACCAGGCGGAGTCTTTCTACAGGCACCTGGATGCCCCCATTAAGAAAGTCGACCGTAAGCGTGACGTCTTCATTCGGGGCGGTTGGATCAACCTGAATATTGAGGGGGCTGCCCAGGCCGAACCCGCCGCTCAGCGTCAGGGGATCGTTTGCGTCCTGAATTGCGACGGACTCTAGCACGCTGAAAGTATCGGTTGCCCCTGTCCACTGAAAACGTACCCCTGCTGAAGTCCCTGGAAACGCAATGGTTTCGTTTAAGCTATTGGGGGTATAGGTTGACAAATCGACTTCATATACAAAGAATGCGTGGGCGGCCCTGGGGTCGCCAAACAGACCTAAGGTCGCCGCTGTGACCGCAGAGGCACAGAGTAACAACTGGCGAGATAAGCCCGCCCGCTGTCTTGCTCGGGGCTGATAGAGCGGGGCGGAGAAATATTCTCGGAATGTCTTTTTAAGCAAACGCTTCATTGCTTAGTTCCTAACACGATGACGGCGGCACATAGGGATTAAATCTGAGGGATTAAATCTGGAGGCGCAAATCTGGAGGCGCAAATCTGGGCAAGAATTAAGGCTCGATCTGCAGGTCAGATTCTGGGTTTTCATAGATGATGTCTAACCCACGGGTGTCCTCAAAGATAATTTCGACCCGACGGTCGCGGGCGTAGTCGACACGATCCGAGCCGGTTGTGGCCCGCTGAGTCTCGCCAAAGGAGCGAATCCGCATCCGCTCAGCGGCAATGCCCTGCTGCAATAGATAATCACGGGCTGAGCGAGCTCGACGTTCACCCAGGGCCTGATTGTAAGCATCACTGGCTCGAGGATCTGTATGCCCTTCCAGCTCAATGACGATAAACGGATATTCTTGCAGGACCGCTGCCACCTGCTCGAGAATGTCACCACTCTCGGGACTGATGAAAGACTGGTCAAGGGCAAAGTGGATCTGTCGCGGTACCCGCAGTTGAAGCGGCTCGGGTGGCTCTTCTGGTGGGGGTTCTGGTGGGGGATCTTGGGCGATTTCGCAGGTGGCTGTGTAGGGCATTGGAGAGGTCGGCACCGTCTCACCTACCGACGTCACTGCCGACGGCTCAGAGGTGCCGTACCTGGGGTCGGTGGCGATCGCACTCACAGGTGTCCCCATCGGTAGCTCCACCGTGACGCTAAAGACACCGTCCTCATCCACAGGGACCGTCATAATTGCCTCGTCGAGCGCGCCGTAGGCCCCCTGCTGATCAACCACGGTGTAAAGGGTGACTTCAGAGCCTGGATCGGCTGCGCCAGTTAGAACGGCTTCTGTTCCTGAGAGTGGAAAGCTATAGGCTTCAAACTCGGGTGCGTTGATGGCGGCGTTGGCCGTATCTTTGCGGCGATTGTGGGAATTGCGCGGTGGGTTTGGACCGTCGGTGCGTTGAAAATCGGCGGCTCCTGAATTGTCGTTGTAGCCCAGATCGACACTCAGTCCGTCGAGGGCGGCAAATTGATTATTCAAGATCTGGTTTTGGCGGCTGCGGGGGTAGGCTGCGATCGCAACCCCCGGCCCCGGCTGATAACCCACAAAGTTATCGCTAACCTCGTGACCGTTGCCCATCAAGTAAATGGCTGCCCGCCGCAATCGCCGCCCGTTAAAGCGAATATTGTTGTCGTAAATACGGGCCGTGCCGTCCGGCTTAAACATAAAAATGCCGCTGCCGTCGCTGGCGCAGACCAGGTTGCCAAAGATTTCGGCCCCGTCAATATCGCCATCCAAACGAATGCCGTCGGGCATTCCCGAGAGCCCGTTAGCGATCAAGGTATTTTCGCTCACCTGCATCCCCTGGGCGCGGGCTCCAGTGATGATGCCGCTGCCCTCATGAAACTCAATGCGATTGCGGCGAATCACCGTATCGACGCCGTTAAACACCGACACGCCAAAGGCAGACATCTCCGCAAAGTCGGGCATCACGCCAGTGGGCGGCACCCCCAGCCAGTTGTCTT
Organism: Cyanobacteria bacterium P01_D01_bin.44; assembly: GCA_039200855.1. Lineage (GTDB taxonomy): Bacteria > Cyanobacteriota > Cyanobacteriia > Phormidesmidales > Phormidesmidaceae > SIO4C1. Next base: position 11,245 of record JBCCRZ010000054.1, read on the forward strand.
CGATCACCACGCCCTGGGGGGCGGCTGCAACATCCTCAAATCGCAGGTCGCGCCAACCCGGTGCCCCTGGGCCTGCATCCACTGGCGGGGGCAAGTGGGTGATAAAAATATCCGCTGGTGGGGTGGTCTGTGTGGCTCGATGCTGCGATGAAAACCCATGTAAGCTCAGCCCGCGGATGGTGACATCGTTTGCCGCCACTGTCAACCCCCGCAGCACTTCCGCGCCCTCTGCCGGGCTAACAGACACCTCGGGGATGGGAACTGGGGTAATCATCGGGGCATCTGACATGTCCCCATACCCAGGCTGGGTGGTGCCATCAATCACCAACCCCGGCACCGTCAGGGGGGGCAACAGGCTGGCGAGTCGAATGTCAGACCCCCCAACCAGATTAAAGCCGATCTGAGCAGCATCTGCGGGCGTCACCAGGGCTCTCTCTGCGGGGCTCAGGGCCTCTAACGGCAGGGTGCCGTTGACAATCTCCACTGCCTCCCGCAGCGTTAAGGCCGCATCCGGCAAAATCGGACCATCTCCGTTGTTGTTGACCACCACCTGATACGGTACTGGGATTAACGATTCCTGAGCTTGCCCAGCCGATGCGGTGGCCAGAGCCATGGATAAAGACAAACTACCGGCCAAGGTGACCGCGGTGACTGATTTAACCTTAAGCGACTGGTTCATTGCTGCACTCACTCCTCCACCCCGATATCGTCAACCCCGATTTCTTCACGCCCAATCTCTTCATTCTCGATCGCTTCATCATCGCTATGCTCAACCCCACTAAAGAAGGACTGCGGTCCTATCGAAGACGTTGTGTCTGCGTCTGTTGCCGGTTCGGCTGCTGTTTCTTCAAGCAGTGGGGGCGCACTGGCTTCGACTAAAGACTCTTCTTGCTGGGGAGGTGATATGTCTTGGCGACCAAACTGATTAAACAGCTCGTTGACTTTGTAGGTTACCCCTAGATAGGGGCCACTGTCGGCGCGAAAATCCCCCCCCTGGAACGATCGGTCGTCGGCGCTGCCAAAACTGTAACCTACACCCAGGCGCAGATCCGGTGTCAAATAGTATCCGGTTTCCAGGGCCAAGCCCCACTCATAATAGTTGGCCGACGGCTGCGTGATATAGCGTACCTCGCCCACCACATCCCAGCGATAGGCAAATCGATAGGCGGCCCGCAGTTGAGCCAGGTGAATGGTGGAGGAGGTATCTAGCCCCAGGGAGTCTAGATCGGCATTGGTCGAACGCAGCGCGTATTTGCCATAAAACTCCCACTGCCAGCTGGGGGCATAGATCCCTTCCAGGGCCAGGGTGTGCTCTTGAATCGAGTTGGATCCGGCATCCAACAAAATAGAGTTGGGCGTACTGGAGGGGTTGACGGCGTACTCATAGCTAAACAGCGCATTAAATTTGTCGCTGTACGGGTTGCGGTAGGCCATCCCCACCCGCAGGCTGGAGGTATTGGCCAGTCGCCCCGTAATCAGCTGGTTGGAGTAGTTGCCATATTCAAACCGAGCCAGGGTGGTGAGCGCCGAGGAGAGTTTCCCGGCGGCGGTGGCGGTCAAAACGGTGTTACTGCCGTCGTCCGAGTCGCGGTGCTCAAACCGGGCACTGGCCTGAAAGTTGGGGTTGTCGGTATATTCAGCCCCTACCGTATAGGTGGTGCCATCGACCAGCCCCAAAGAAGACGAGGTCTGCCCCACCGCGAAGGGTTGCAAAAACTGCTCGCCTGAGCTCAGCAGCGAGATGCTATCGCCAAACACGCGCTCAACTCCCAGGTCAACGTGGAGCCCCGGTGCTACCACCCAGCGGTGGTTGAGCCCCAGCGCTCCCTGTCCGGTCATGCCGTTAAAGCCCCCCAAGACCGAATACCGCCCGGTCAGGTTGGTATTGTCAGCGATGTCGTAGTTGAGCAGGGCGTCCAGGGTGGTCAGCGCATCGGGGGCGACTTCGTCACTGTGGAAAAATCGCTGGGCTAATCGCAGCGTCAGCAGCTCTGGCATCACATCCCAGTCAATCCCAAACACCGTCTGCCCTGGATAAACCGGATCTTCGTCACCGCTGAGGGTGATGTCGGTCTCGGCTCGGAAGGTGAGGTTGTCAGCCAGGGGCCAGGTCAGCCCGGCGACCAGCTGGTTAGAGTTGATGGTGTCATCGTCAATGCGATCGCGACGGTTGCGATAGACCCAGTCAAAGTTGGTGGTGATGATTCCCAACTGCTGTTGCACCCCAGCCCGTACCGTGGTCAGCGTGTTGTCCACATCAGGGCCATCAATCTCCCCCAAACCAGGGTTGAATAAGATTTCTGGATCGGTAATCACATCGCTGGTGTTACCCCGGTTGATCTCCTGGTCAACCTGCAACTGCAGCTGGGTTGTGTCGCTCACGTTAGCTGAGAGCTGACCACCCCAGCGGGTTTGCCCCGGACGAAAACTGTTTGTGGCATCGTTTCTAAAGCCGCTTTCGGCGGTGCGAAAATAGGCCGTCCCGGCGATATCCGGGGTAATCAAGCCAGTGGCCTCTACCCGATAGGCACTGCCATCGCTCTCGCCAAAGCCGTTATCCAAAGAAGAAAACGCCGCCTCCGCGATAATTTGGGCAGAGTCTCCCAGGGAGACCAGGGTATCTACCCCCAGTAGATTAAAATCCTGGGCTCCTTGATCTTCGAATAAGACGGTGGCCCCAATCCAGCTAGGGGCATCCAAATCGTAGGAGAAATTATACTGGGCTCGGCCCGCAAAGATGTTACCGCCGTCATCGTCACCGTCCACCTGATAGGTGGCGACAATGCGGCGCACCAACGCTGGCCCAAAGGGGTTGGCATCCACCTGCGACACCGGCTGATTAAACAGTAGCGAACCACGATCGTAGTCGATTTCGTAGTCTACGCCCCGGGTCAGGCGCACCCGCTCAACCACTGTTCCTGGTCGATTAAGCTCCTCTACCTCAATAAAAATGTCTTCACTGCCGGGGAGCACCAACCGACGCGACAAAAAGTAAAAACCGCTGGTGCCATCCGGGGCAATTGTGTCCCGTTGAAAGGGCCGCACATTGTCGGCGTAGAAAGCCGTCAGCTGTAAACCGTCACCCAGGGTGTAGTTGCCTTTAAAACCATGGAGTTGGCGAGTCACCGCTGAAAACTCTTGGGAAAATTGGGCAAACTCATCGGTGTCGTAGTCCCCCCACATAAAGTAGTCGGGGTCGGCGTCGGGAACTAACGAATCTCGCTCAAAGCGAACGAAGAAACTATCAATCGACGGGGTCAGAAAATCAGTGGTTGAGCTGTCCCCGTAGACCGGATACACCTGCTCACACGCCTGCACGTCGCGGTAGAGACGATTGCCATCGCAGCGTTCATTCAGGGCTCGCTCACTGTTGTAAGCTGCGGTCAACAACCAATCGCCAATCGCCCCCGTGGCAAAGAGCGCCGCATCGAGATCAAATTCAGTATCATCGATCAGATCAGGATCCAAAAACTCTCGGTAGCTGCCCCACAGGTTGGTGCTGGCGGGTCCGATGCGAAAGTCAATCACCCCGGTCACCAGCGAGGGCCGCAGCGGGGTAATAAAACTCACCTGGGTATAGGCCTCAAGGGCCGCTGTTGGCCGCTGAGCGGTGGCCTGATCATGGACCAACCCCAACGCTTCGCGGGGGTCGGCACTGGCCCGCACCACTACGCGCTGCGCCTCTAAAGCTGACTTGAGCTCGACCTCAAACTGCCCCTGACGGGCAAACACCTGAAAGCCCCCCTGGTCAACGTCGTAGTCAGCACCGATAAACTCTCCGGCACTGCTGGTGAGGGTGACCACCACATCTTGATCGATAGGGCTACCATCGCTGTTTGCGATCGCACCCACCAGCGTCAGCGTCGATCGATTGTCTGCCGCCACGGTGGGGGCAACCAGGGGCGCAAGGGTCAACACCAGATCCTCCCCAATGGCCCCCTCCCGCGGCGGTGGCAAGACACTGGGCACGTCGCGAATGACCGTCTCATCGACAACCCCGTCGCTGGTACCCGGATCAGACTGCAGTACAGGGGTTTGCTCGTCTGCTTCGATCAGACTATCCACCGCAGCGGGTAGTTCGAGATCGATCGGATCGATCTGACCTACCCAGGCGTCATCCCGCCAGGTGTCATCTAGCCCAATCCCGTCGAGTCCAATATTATTCTTGAGGGGTGTATCTGAGTCGGTCCCTGACTGGACCGCAGCATCCGCTGCCTGAACTAAGGTCAGTGCCCCCAGCAGGGGTCCCAAGAGCAGTAGAGATGTGTTCGAGAATAGGCGCATACTAATTCTCCCCCTCCCCAAACGTTGGTGTGACTGCGAAATTCATGCGGGCAAGCCCCCCCGGCTCCAAACGCACCAGTCGAGATTGGCTATTTTCTGACAAACGGTAGAGATTAGGCGCGAGGGTATAGCCCGGTAGGCTACTCAGATCCAACGCACCCACCCGGTTGCCTGCCACCACATTGGCAATCGAGAACAACCCATCTGGGTCAGTGATGATGCGATTACCGTCATCCAAATAAAGCACCGCATTGGGGACCCCTGACTCCCCTGACTGCTGCTCTCCGTCAAAATTTTTATCAACAAAGACCCGACCAATGATAGTGCCACAATCCGCCAAAATACCGGGGCGAATAGTTAGCTGAAAAGCCGCCTCCACTGTGGGTAACCCTGGCGATATGGCCTGGGCCACATTTCGCCCTGAGCCTCGAATTGAGTCCGGTGTCAGCGTGGCTGCATAGATAATCTCCAGCGATTCACCCGCAGGTAGCGAGTCAAACTCAAAGGTCAGGTTAGGCCCATTTGAGACCACTGAGGTGAGCGCAATCGGGGCTGCCTGAGCAGACCCTTCGATGTATTGAATTCCCAGGGGTAAAAGATCTGTTACCGTGAGCGGTGCTGCAGCCACCCCGCTGTCATTGGTCACCAATAATCGATAGAGCACCACGTCCCCAGGCTCTGCCGCCGCTTTGTCAGCGGTCTTTGTAATCCGCAGGCTGGCGACC
>JBCCRZ010000055.1:0-16024 GCA_039200855.1 Cyanobacteria bacterium P01_D01_bin.44
ATACTGGGCCATTTCTTCGAGCAGATCGCGATTTTCCTTGAGAATAGTTAGTGCGATCGCATGGGCCCCATCCACAATTGTTTGCACCGCCTGGTCGATCACCGCTGACACCTCCGGGCTAATCGGTCGGCGGGCGTTTTGCCAGCCCTCTAAAAACTGCTGCTGCACTCGCTCAAAGGCAATTGGCCCCAGATTGGCCTCCATGCCATAGAGGGTCACCATGCGCTCAGCCAGATCCGTCACCTTTTGGATATCGTCACTGGCTCCGGTCGAGACCTTGTCAAAGACGATCTCCTCTGACGAACGCCCCCCCAGGAGGGTGGCGATGCGGCCCCGCAGTTCGTCTTCGGCCATCAAAAACCGATCTTCTTCCGGCAGCTGTAGGGTATAGCCCAGGGCACCCACCCCGCGCGGTACGATGGAAATTTTCTCAACTTTATGGGCCCCCGGCATGATCGAACCAATGATGGCATGGCCCACCTCATGGTAGGCCACCACCCGTTTTTCCTCCGGGTTAAGCACTCTAGATTTGCGCTCCAGACCGGCTACCACTCGCTCAATGGCTTCCCCCAGGTCAGCCATGCGAACCTGATCATGGTTTTGGCGAGCCGCCAACAGGGCCGCTTCATTCACCAGATTGGCCAGGTCCGCCCCCGCAAAGCCCGGTGTCCGCGCCGCAATTTTGGCCAAATCCACATCCTCCGCCAGCTGGATTTTGCTGGCATGGACTCTCAAAATCGCATCGCGCCCCAGCTTATCGGGCCGATCCACCACCACCTGTCGGTCAAATCGTCCCGGTCGCCTGAGCGCCGTATCGAGCACTTCGGGCCGATTTGTCGCCGCCACAATAATCACCCCAGCGTTGGGCTCAAACCCATCCATCTCAGTCAGCAGCTGGTTGAGGGTTTGCTCTTGCTCATCATTCCCCCCGGCAAAGCCCCCCGCGCTGCGGCGAGCCTTGCCCAGGGCATCTAATTCATCAATGAAGACAATACACGGGGCCTGCTGCTTTGCCTGACGAAACAAATCCCTGACTCGAGCTGCCCCTATGCCGACAAACAGCTCAATAAACTCAGCCCCCGAAATACTAAAAAATGGCACCCCCGCTTCCCCGGCCACCGCCCGCGCCATCAGCGTCTTACCCGTTCCCGGTGGACCCACCAGTAGCACCCCCTTGGGAATGACAGCCCCAATGCGAGTGTACTTATCCGGCTGTTTTAAAAACTCAATCACTTCCTGGAGTTCTGCTTTGGCTTCATCGACCCCCGCCACATCATCGAAGGTCACGCCGGTATCCCCTTCCGCATAGATCCGAGCCTTGCTCTTACCCACGGTTAGAGCCGCAGAAGCCCCTCCTTGCGCACGATTTAGCAACCAGAGCCAGAGCCCTACAAAGATCAGCGGCGGAGCCACCCAGCTCAGCAACGTCACTAGCCAACCCAGCTGATTTGGTGGCGGGGCCGCAAACTCAACTCCATGCTCAGCCAAAAAAGCTACCAGGTCAAAATTCCCCGGCACCGGCGTCGAGACATACTCTATTGCCTCTACCTCTGCCCCCTCTGGCTCACCATCTCCCCCACCTTCCCTATCTGCCTCTGACCCCTCTGCCTCTGACCCCTCTGCCTCCTCTGCCTTCAGGCTATATCGAATCTCTTCTGCCCCAATCTGCGCCTGCTCAACTTCACCCGCCTCAACCTGCTGCAAAAATTCACTATAGGGAATTTTCTCTGGGGCTGGCCGCAACATCGGCATAATCACCCAGTTAAACAGGAGCAAGTAAAAAAGTAGATAGAGAAACCCACGACCGACTTGTTTCGGATCGGGCTGGTTAGGTTTGCGATCGCGCGTCTCAACAGGCATAGATTCCTAGGTGATTCGGTCAAGCACTCTTCTGGGAGCACTCCCTTCCCATTATCCACGCACCTTATTCTGATTGACCGATCAAAGTTCTAAAACCCACGTTTTAGGTAATTAGACGGGACAAAAAACAGCCCTGTACCCAAACGCGAACATGCTTTCTGAAAAATCCACCGGCTTTAGAGGCTATCAAGTTTTGCCATCAACTTCAATCTGTATGTTTGTCGATAGGCGGTAGGCTGGGGCCAGTTAAAAACGCTCAAAAAACGCTCAAAAATACAATTCAACAGGGTTATCGCAAAATGACAAGGGTTTGGTCCTATCCACTACCTCCGTTGCAAAAAGGCAGGCTCCTTAAGCGTTATAAGCGGTTTTTAGCCGATATTGAGTTAGAGACGGGCGAGGTGATTACCGCCCATTGCCCCAACACCGGACCGATGACCGGAGTTTGCCATGTCAACGGGCAGGTGATGGTCTCCCACAGTGATAACCCCAAGCGCAAGCTGGCCTATACCTGGGAGCTGGCAGAGGTCGGCGAAACCCAGCCAGTTTGGGCCGGGGTCAATACCGCCTTGCCCAATCGCGTCATCCGGGCCGCCTTAAAAGCTCGAGTGTTTCCCCAGCTAGCTGATTACCCCTCCGTTCGCCCGGAGGTGCCCTATGGCGAAGATCGCAAAAGCCGCATTGACTTTTTGCTCACCTCCGAGACTAATCCCCCCTGTTATGTCGAGGTCAAAAACACCACCTGGGCCAAAGCTGAGTTCGCCCTATTCCCCGACACGGTGACCACCCGTGGCCAAAAACATCTCCGAGAACTCACCGCCCTGCTGCCCCAGGCGCGGGCCGTGATGCTCTATTTCATTAATCGCGGCGACTGCCCCACCTTTGCCCCTGGCGATGAAGCCGATCCAACCTATGGTCAACTCCTGCGTCAGGCAGTGCAGCAAGGCGTGGAAATCCTTCCCTGCCGGTTTCAAGTAACCCCCACTCAAGTTCAGTATTTAGGACAGGCAGAAGTACAGCTTTGAATCAGGGTTACTGAATTCAAATTGGTTATTATCCGTAACTTTTGATACAGATTACCCCGCTGCTCCAATTCTTATTTTTAGCCAATGTTTTCCCCAAGCTATCCACAACCTTTCCACAATTTCCTGAAAATTTTCCACAGTTTTTCCACAGGGTTTGACGCAAAATCTAGCCTCTTGCTCGCTTTCTGGAATTGAGTCAATCGGCTCAGAATTATGAGAAAGCGCCCCTCTTTGATAAACTTTTGTATCAAAAAAGCGCTTAACGCCCTATTATTTCGTTCTGGCTTTTAAACCGAAAATCCGTTTTCAAAGAATTTCAACATTGACAATTTCACCCACCCCTCCGCACAATGATTCGACCACCCGTTGGAAATGCTTGTGCTGAGACTCTCTAGACGCTTTCTAGAGCAGGGCTTTCAGGCTCTGCCCCCCTTTAAAGAGCTGTTTAGGGCAGTCATGCGGCATTCGTTTTGTGCGACTAAACCATGGCCACATCTAGACCTGTCGTTTGCCCTTCGGGAAAAGCTCAAGTTTTCAAACCGGATATGGTTTAGCGCCAACGGCTTTCTGAAATGTCTACCCACCCCGTTCAAAATGCTGCAACTGTAGAGGTCTCAAATGAAAGTGACTGTGAGTATCCTGGCTGAGATTCCTGAAGAACTCCATGAGTCTCTTAAGAGTTTTTTGGAAAATCACCCGGCTTGGGATCAAGATCGGGTTTTTTCAGCGGCGCTCTCACTGTTTTTGTTGCAAAACGGTGAAAGCGACCGTCGAGCATCCAGGGTTTATCTAGATACCCTGTTTAATTACGCGGCTTAGGACCTTTAAAGAAGTAGGAAATGGCTATCAACTTAAGGCAGGAAATTATCCTTCAGGCAGTAGCCAGCATTCAGTAGTCAGAATTCAAATTTATGCTGGCTTCTGACGATTGAATCCTGGATTCCTTGCCGACCGGTTTTTTTGGGTTTAAATCACACATCGGTTTAGTTTCAAAATCAACTTAACCATGGCAGGAAAGTCATGGTTTTTTTATGCGTTACTTTTTTTGTTGTAAGCAGGTTGGGTATTATATCTATATAGCTATTGACCCAAGGTCATAGGGTCAGTAAATTAAGACAACACTTTAAAGTGACAAAGATTATGTCTGCTTATCCTGCAAATGTATCTGCTCCCTCTCGGGCAGCGACGCAGGAGGCTAAAGCGCTGAAGCAAATTTTTCAGGCGATTACCCCAGACAGCTGCCCGAAGGTCTACAACTTCCACATGCACACCTGCTGCTCCGATGGCAAATTAACGCCGGAGCAGCTGATGTCTCAGGCTACTGACTTAGGCCTTGCTGGATTAGCCATCACCGATCATCACAGCATTGCAGGCTATCTTAAGGCGCGACGTTGGATGGAAGATTGGCGCTGGCGCAACCCATCCTCTTGGAACGCTGTTGCCACTGGGGCAAGGCAAAAAGGAACTCGTCTACCTCGTCTCTGGACCGGGATTGAAATTAACGCCACGTTATTAGAGCGCGAGGTGCATATTCTAGGCTATGCATTTAACCCCAAACATGAGGCCCTGCAGCTCTACATGCAAGGATGTGCGTCTGACCCCTGCGATCGCAAGGCAGCCAAAGTTATCCAGGCCATTCAGACAGCGGGGGGTATTGCTGTTTTAGCCCACCCAGCCCGCTATCGACTCCCCTTAGAGGACTTGATTAACAAGGCTTCTGAGCTGGGCATTGATGGGGTAGAAACCTATTACGCCTACGACAATCCGGTGGAGTGGCGTCCAAGCCCAGAGCAAACCCGGCAGATCAAAACCTTAGCCGATCACCATCAGCTGCTTGGCACCTGCGGCACAGACACCCATGGAAAAAACCTGACTCGTCGACTCTAATCGGAATGAGTTTTCGAGTTCTAAATTTTGAGTTTTGAGTTCAGCTTAACTCAAAACTCAAAATGACTGAATTCTCTAACCCTGAATGGCCATCAGGGTAATGATGCCGACACATCCAACCACCATTAGAAGTATAAATCCGATCGATTGGCCCAAGCTAACTTGAGAATTGGTTGCTTTCATAGGACGTATCGGTATTCAAAGATACCGGTTTAATGTGATACGCCCAACGATATAACGAACCTTATAAACTCAAGACGAAATGTAACGACTTTCTAAACAAAAGTTACGTAGCTTAAATAAAGGTCTATTTGCAACGAATCCAAGCTGCTGACTCGCGCTTCAAGTCCCCAGGGTTTGATTGGGTATACCAGTTCTCAAATTTATTCTTCAGCTGTTTGGAGGACCTGGCTCGGGTCCACACAATTTTCGGTGCTGTAGTTGACCTCTAACGTAAATTCGTAGGCGATGGCACTGTCACTGGGCTCAAAAGGCGTATTCAGCACGGCACCCACGGCACCATTGTTGAGGTCGGGATACCCCGTGCTTTTGAGGATTTGAGGGTCACCCGCCAACGAGCCATCTGGGGCGACGACAACACCAATCAATCCATCGGTGGGGGCTTCATCACAGATGCGAGGCGTGTAATCGATAGGGATAGAAGCAGAGTCAACCACCTGCAACTCAGTCTCACTGACCTGGGCTTCGGCTTGAGCTAACCAATCTTCACGGGCGGTCTCTGCCGCCTCAGCCGAGGTGCCCTCTGGATTAAAGCTAAATTGGGCTCGGAGCTGCTCGAGCCTGGACTGTTCCTCAGCTGAGGCTGCTGCTATTTCGGTTTCAGCGGTTTCGGCGTCAGCGGTCTCGACCTCAGCCCCCTCCACAGGGGGGCCACCCTGCCCAGAGGCCCCCAAAGAAGCGGCAATTTTTTCGGCTTCGGTCGGCTCGGTTGCCTCGGCTGATGCAGCTGCTTCGGTATCCTCAGCCTGCTCAGCTGCCTGGTTGGCGGCATCCTCCTGTTCGAGTTCTAGCTGTTGCCGCAGTTTTTCATCATCAGAAAGCTGCTCTGGGCTAGTAGATGGCCGGGTTGCCCCTAGCATCGTATTCTCACGCTGAGATGTAGAAGGCGTCGCTCCACGCGATTGTGTAGGCGTTGGCAACACAGGTAGCCTCAGTGGCCCAGATACATAGGGGGTTGTCGAAGAAGAATAAGCAGTCCAACCAGAGCGCGGCACAGGGGTGGGGCGTCGGGTTGTTGTGCCGAGAATAGACGACTGAGTACGCCGCCCTAGGGAAGATTGGGACGGGGTCCTGGCGATGGGGGGCAGCGAAGAGGGGGTTGGTAATCGCCCCGCTGTGGTGAACGCGTTGGGCAGCCGTGACCGAGAAAAATTAGGCAACCGACTTTGCTCAGCTGGGGAAAGCTGCACCAAGGGCACCGTGCGTTCTTCGTCTGGCCCGTTGGAGTCGCCAAAGGACGCCAGGGACATTTGATTGTTGGGGCCAAACGCAAACAATACCCCGTGAACCCCCACCGAGGCTAAAACAGCAATGCCATAGGGGGCTTTAAAGGCGGCCAGGGCAGGTTTTAGGAAAGAGGGAGTTTTCATGACAGCGGAAGGGAGGGTAGTGGGTAATGGGTGGTGGGTAGTGGGTGGTGGGTAATGGGTGGTGGGTAATGGGTGGTGTGACAAGGGGAGGTCGAAAATGGGGTTCTCTCTACCCTCTACCCTCTACCCTCTACCCTCTACCCTCTACCCCCTGCCTAATCTGAACAATGAGTAAGGAAAAATAAGGCAGTTGCAAATCTGGATACTTACTCAGATCAGCATAAACAATTTGTTGGTCAGTTGTGGCCCGTTGCACGATATAGCTGCGCTGAAGGAGCTGATGGTGTTGCAAAATTTGCCACACTTCGTGGTATACCGAGCTTACCTTAAGTAAAACCAGCACATCTGACCAGACTAGGACAGTTTCTAAATCGCTAACCCGGTACAAGGCTGGAATCACCGCTAAACGCTGGGCCTGTATCGTCAGGGGGATGCCCAAGGCCGCCGCTGCTGCCAGGGGAGAGCACACCCCAGGAATTGCTTCAATCTGGACCTCGGGGTGGGCTTGCTGTAGGCTCTGGGCCAGATAGGTAAAGGTGCTGTAAAAGCTGATATCGCCCTCTGAGGCAAAGACGACATGCTGACCGTCAGCCAGGTAGGACCAGACAGTTTCAGCCGCCTGCTGCCAGGCTTGGGTTAAGGTGTCGCTGTCTTGGACATAGGGAAAGTAAAGCGGCAGCTGAATGTGCTCGGGGGTTAACCAGGCTGCGATCGTACGCTGAGCCACCCCCATCTGCCCCTGGCGACCGGCTGGGAAGGCCACGACGGGGGCTGCCTGCAATCGCCGCAACGCCTTAACCGTAATGAGTTCAGGGTCGCCCGGACCAACCCCGATGCCATAGAGCGTACCTGTTGTCACCCTAGGCCCCCGACGGCTCAATATCAGGCGGCGGGTTGAGCGGCGGTGGCGGCTTGGGGGCGGGTGTCGCGGCTGGAGTGGGGGCTGGCTGGGGTGGGGTCGTAGGCGATTCAGCAGACGGAGTCTCAGCAGGTGTTTCAACCTGGGGCAATTTTTCGGCCACCAGTCGGCCTGTCCGTTTGCCCCCGGAGAGTCGCTTAATCAGCTGAGGCGTTGGGTCGTGGAGCAAATAGGTGAGCGTATCGCCGGCCTGCCACCCCTCTTTAGAAAAGGCAATGTCGCGCTTACCGTCGCGCTGCAAAATCAGCGGCATCATTTCCCCCTCTGAAATCAGCTTTTTGAGCTGGTCGCGCTGCTCGTCGAGCTGATCGGCCTGTAGCTGGGTTTTGCCAATTTGCACAGCGTCATCTTTGAGGTAGGTATTCCACATTTTGAGGGCCAGCTTAGGGGTTACTACCTTGCCATTGTTGCGATTAGCAATAGATTGATGCTCGGTATCACTACGGGGCAGCACCGCCAACACCCGTGGCGGCTGAAATTCTTCGGCGGCGTGCTCAGCCACCACCGAGTTGACCTCACCGTTGGTGGTAATCGCTAAAAAGGTGCCTATAGAGCTCAGCCCCACTTCCTCGAGCACATTGGCATCCAGGGCGCTACTGGTGTAGACCTGCAATCCATCGGCTTCGGCTAAACGGCAAGCCTCCTCATCGGTGTCGATCATCACCACCGACTCACCCTGTTCTTGAAATTGCTTGCCCACCAATCGACCCAACGGGTTGCAGCCGACGATCACCAGCCCCGTGGCTTCGGCCAAGGTAATCCCCAAGAGCTTGGCTACTGGCCGGGCTGTCAGGCCCTGGACAAACACGGTCATCATGATGGTCAAAAACACCAGTGCTTTAATCGCATCGCCCCCGTTCATACCCCGCTCGGTCAGCAAGATCGCAAATAAAGAGGCCACGGACGCAGACACAATCCCGCGGGGGGCAATCCAGCTCAAAAACGTCTTTTGACGCCAGTTAAGGTTGCTGTTCCAGGTGCAGGCCCAGATATTCACCGGGCGCACCACCAGCATCAGCGCCAGCACCGTCAGCGCAGCTCCCCATCCCAGGGCAAACACACTGGCAATCGACAAATCAGCCGCCAGCAAAATAAACAGTACCGATACCGAAAACACCGTCAGTTGCCCCTTAAAGCGACGCAGCAAGCGTTCATCCGGGACCGCCAGCGCCCGCAGCACAATCCCGGCGGTCACCGCCGCCATTAGGCCAGACTCGCTGCGAATGGTTTGGGCTAGCCCAAACAGCCCCCACATACTTGCCAATACCACCAGGTTGCGCAGTTCTTCGCTCAAAAAGCTGGCCTGTTTAAGAAACCAGCCCAGCAGGGCACCGCCCAGGCCCCCAATTAAGGCACCAATACTCAGACGAATCACCAGGCCACTGACAATAAAACCAATATCTGTGTCGCCGTTGAGAATAATATCGAGCACCACCACCGCCAGGATGGCCCCCACCGGGTCAATCAACACCCCTTCCCCTTCTAAAAGGGTGGCCACGTTACGCTCAACTTTGACCTGGCGAAGCAGCGGGGTAATCACCGTCGGCCCCGTCACCACCACCAGCGACCCGTACAAAAAGGCCAGCGACCAGGGAAACTCCCCCAGCCAGTGGGCAGCCATACCGCCCCCCAACAGGGTGATAAAGGTCCCCAGGGTAATTAAGTTGCGCAGGCTGCCCGATACTTTGCCCAGCTCTTTGAGCTCCAGGCTGAGTCCCCCCTCAAACAAAATCAGGGCAACGCAGAGCGATACAATCACCTCTAACCCCACCCCCAAAACCTGGGGGTTGATCAAACCTAAACCATCCTGGCCTAAAACCACGCCCAAGAGGAGTAAGAAGATGATGCTGGGTAGCTTTAGATACTCAGCAATCACCTGGGCCGAAATACCAGCTAAGACCGCCAGGACAATTTGCAGTGTGATTTCAAAGGGGGTATCCATAAAGCGCGGGCGCTAACAGCACTGCATCACGGGAATTAGCTTTCCCAAGGGGTCGAGATAGTCAATCATGCTGTAAACCGGTTGGCGCGTCAACGATGCGCCATCGCCCCCGATATCGATAACTGAAGCGCCGGCTATCTATTTCTGAACAATTATTCCGACGATTGCTGTTAGGACTAAGTGCCAACAGGTCAATGCAAGGCCATATACAACTTACCACTGCTGACGCCTTGCCAACCGGCGTATCGGCTGATATGCCTACCCCACACCCATTCGACTGAGTATTTGACATCCACGTATTCGACATCCATGTATTTGACATGCACGATTCCACCACCCCTCAGCCTAAATTTTTAACCCTGACAGCCCTCGCCCAGAAAAAAGGGTGGCCTTAGCCACCCAAATCACAGGAGTTGTAAGGAGATACGACAATAGCCGACCTGGGCCAGGTGAGCAGTTGGTCAGATGCCATTCCAGGCGACCGGATGTTTCGAGCAAATCGAAAGGCCCATTAGCCGCTTTATCGATCAATATCTTAATCCGAGTTTTCTAAAAACCACTTAGAATTTGTACGACTCAAGACTAATTTTTTCCAATGGCTTGAATAAACTAAAGAAGTTATCCTGAGTGGTTTCCCTTAACATCTACCCATAAGGCCTGCTCGTACCTGCCATCTGGGGCAAAATTGAAAACGCTGTGGCTGGCTGCTCTGTAGAGTTACGTAAAGTCTGGGGCCGCTAACCCTAAAGCCCTTGTTAACTATCTTGTTTTCGAAGAGGGGTTTTGGCTAAGGTGAGACTAGCTCAATTTCGAGAGCGTGATTCAAGTGAGTATTTCGACCTGATTTAATCCTTAAGATCAAAGCGCTATTGCCTGTGCGTGCTCGAAAAAGTCAAAAGCTTGATTTAAATGAAGCCTACCCCTGCCCCTGTCGACGGCGGGGGCGGATTCAACCGATTGTGCTGACCGAGGCCTTTGGCTGCGATCGCTGTCAGCAGATCTTTGTACTCCGGGAAGATGGCTATGTGATCGAACAGCTATCTAGTCATTATCCCTACCGGCGGTCCTGGCGCTGGAATGGCCAACAGTGGAGCATTAGTCGCCCGGCCTCCCCCGTGCATTACGTCCTGATGCTAACGATTGCCTTTTTCGCCATCGTGGTGGTGTTTTGGCTTTGGACGGTTCAGTTTCCCAACAGCTGGAATGAGCTACTGCGATTCGGAGTTATGCTGTTGATCTTGCTCTTTTTAGGTGTGGTGTTATTAATGGCCCTAAGGCGCTAGCTCAATGGCTACGGTTTCTGGAAAATTAGATGTTTCAGTAATGCTGCGGGCGCTCCGCCAGACGGCCACACAGCTTTCTCAAACCACGGCTATCCAACGTAGCCAGGCCCTGGTGGCGATGGGGGAGGCCATCAACCTGCACCAGGACGCCATCCTAGAAGCCAACACCCTGGATCTTGAGATTAGCCGCGAAATGGCGGTGCCGGAGGCGGTTACCGACTGGCTCAAGCTCACACCGGATCGGGTCCATCGGATGGCCGATATTCTCAATCGGCTAGCGGCCATTGGTGAAACCATTGGCACTGGCGGCAATGGTGGCTGGGGCAGTACCGAGGTGACCTGTACCCATCCCTTAGGCATTGTGGCGCTGGTGTATGAAGCGTTTCCTGATTTGGGGGCGATCGCAGCGGGGCTCTGCTTGCGCACTGGGAATGCATTGGTGCTCAAGGGGGGCAACGAAGCCAGCCAAACCAACCAGGTACTACTCGAAATTTTGCGAGACGCGATCGCAACGGCTGGCCTTCCCATCGATAGCCTTTTATTTATTTCGCCGGAATGGGGTGATGTCTCACGGGCCACCCTGGTACAGCAGTCTGAAATTGACCTGGCGATTCCCTATGGCAGACCACAGCTGGTCGAGCAGGTTATCCAGCAGGCGACCGTACCGATCATCCCCACCCGCATGGGCAATGGCTACCTCTGCTGGATGCCCTCGGCGGATGTTGATACGGTTCACCACATGATCGTCGACAGCCATCACGGTGAACCTGACGCGGTCAACAGTATCGAAAAGGTCATGATTGTAGGTGACCCCAGTGAGGCGACGCTCGTGCGCCTTTGGGGGCAACTCCAAACCAATGGCTTTGAGCTGCGGGCCGAAGCAGCTTTAATGCCGCTGTTTGGGGCCTTGAAATCAACCCAACCAGATGAATGGCGACGTCCTTATCTAACGCGCACCGTCGCCTTTAGACGGGCTGCCAACCTCAATGACGCGGTCACCTGGATGAACTACCACAGCAGCGGCCACGCCGATAGCATTGCCACCACCCGCTATGCCGACAGCCGACAGTTTATTATCCAGGCCCGCAGCGCCTCGGTCTATCTCAATACGTCTCCGCGTTTTTGCAGAAACCCCAAAGAGGCGGTTGCGATCGCCCTGGGCATGTCAAACCAGGCGGGACAGTGGGGCGGCATGGTAGGCATGACGGCGTTGATGAGTACCCAACGGATTGTGCATGGGTCGCCGGAGGGGTAATGGGTGGTGGGTGGTGGGTAGTGGGTGATATGGGTTTACTCACTACCCACCACCCTCTACCCTCTACTATTTAGCCAGTTTCACGTTCCTCGCCAGACCCAGCGCCTGCAGCACCCGGATGGTCATCCAGGTGACGTCAATCTCCCACCATCTCAGGCCGTGGCGGGCTGAGTATTGAAACGCGTGGTGGTTATTGTGCCAGCCTTCGCCGTAGGTGAGCACAGCAACCCACCAGCAGTTGGTGGAGTTATCGCCCGCCTCATAGGTGCGATAGCCAAATTTATGGGTAGCGCTATTGACAAACCAAGTGCAGTGATAGACCGCTACCAGACGGACAAAGATGCCCCACAGCACAAACGACCAGCCTCCCATTAGATAGAGCCCAATGGCCAGGGGGAATTGGAGCGGCAGAAAATACTTATTAAAAAAACGGTAGACCGGATCGTCGGCGATGTCGCGGGTAAATCGGGCCACATCATCGGAGGCCGGCACCTCTCGAAAAATCCAACCCATGTGGCTCCACCAAAAGCCGCGCTCTGAGCTGTGGTGATCGGTGGGCTGATCAGAATAAGCATGGTGGTGACGATGCAAGCCAATCCATTCAATCGGACCGTGCTGACACGCTAAGCTACCGCAAAACACAAAGAAATATTCGAGCCATTTGGGGACCTGAAAACTCCGGTGGGCAATCAGGCGATGCCACCCCAGGGTAATCCCCAGACAGCCGGTAAACCAGTGTAAAAACAGCGCTACTCCGATCGCACCCCAGCTAAAGTTGCTAGGTAAAAAGGCGAGCAGGGCAATCGCGTGAACAGCCACCATAAATATTGTGGTGGGCCAGTTAATCGGAGGTTTATTGAACGTTGCAACAGTCATGTAGAAATCTCAGCAAAAACAAGGGGGCCAATTTGCGCCAAAATGAAATCCCGAGTCAAAGTTCCGAATCGGAATCCCAGGTCAGTTAGCCCGCGAATATAAAAGCACAGAATGACTAGCCTCAAGCTTTCTCAGCCAGAACAAGCACTATTTACGATTCTTTACGGGATTGACGCTCAGGTCAAGATCAATCTCGCTCGAGTGCTGGCAGCGTTTCGTCAACATCGGGTGGGGACTCACCATTTTTCTAGTGTTTCAGGCTATGGACATGATGATTTGGGGCGAGAAACCCTGGACCAGGTTTTTGCCACTGTCATGCAGGCAGAGGCGGCGGCGGTGCGGGTACAGTTTGTCTCAGGCACCCATGCGATCGCATGTGCCCTATTTGGGGTCTTGCGCCCTGGCGACGAACTCTTAGCAGTGGCAGGCACCCCCTATGACACCCTTGAGGAGGTGATTGGCCTGCGGGGGCAGGGGCAGGGCTCACTGCGAGAGTTTGGGGTCAACTACCGAGAGCTGGCTCTGGTCAACGGGGGCAACCTCGACTGGACCCGGCTCAAAACCGCCGTGGGGCCCAACACAAAGCTCGTGCTCATCCAGCGATCTTGCGGCTATAGCTGGCGACCCAGCCTGACCGTCGCCGACATCGAAAAAATCGTGATCCTGGTCAAACAGCAGAACCCAGAAACAATCTGCTTTGTCGACAACTGCTACGGCGAATTTGTAGAAACCCAAGAACCCACAGCAGTGGGGGTCGACCTGATGGCCGGATCGCTGATCAAAAATCCGGGGGGCACTATCGCCACCACTGGGGGCTATGTGGCCGGACGAGCGGATTTGGTTGAGAAAGCCACCTATCGCCTGACTGCACCGGGCATTGGCACATCAGGTGGGGCTACCCTCAACCAAAACCGGCTCTTTTTTCAAGGACTGTTTTTAGCCCCACAAATGGTGGGGGAGGCGCTAAAAGCCAACTATTTATTAGCTTCCACATTTCACCAACTAGGGTACCCAGTCAGTCCACCCGTCGACGCACCTCAGCGGGACGTGATTCAGGCCATCCAACTGGGCAACCGTGAAAAGCTGATTGCGTTTTGTCGAGCCATCCAGCAATGGTCGCCCGTGGAAGCCTACGTAGACCCAGTGCCCGCCACGATGCCAGGATACGAGAGCCAGCTGGTGATGGCCGGGGGCACCTTTGTTGACGGCAGTACCTCAGAGCTGTCTGCCGATGGCCCCCTGCGGGAGCCCTACATCGTCTATTGCCAGGGCGGCACCCATTGGACCCATATGCAACTGGCAATTGAAGCAGCCGTGGCTGCAATTGGATCAGCTTAAGCAAAGGATTTTACTTAGACAATGTCTAAATAAGCCATGCCTATTTAGAAACAGAGGGCCGAGATGAGGCAAGTTCAAACACCGACGCCACATACTGGGGGCGACAGGCAAAAATAGTGTGTCCATCAACGCGCTTGAGGGACACACTGTATTCGTTTGCCTCTAACACGCGATAATACTTACCGTCTTGGGAAACCAAGATTTCACCAGCCCGAATAGTCATAGGGTCAGATTCCTTAAAATTACCGGACGGACCGCCGGAAAACCCAGCGGCCAAAACGATGCACCCAAATGGTTCCGTGAAAACACGTCAGTGAAATCACTGAAGACTCATGTTAACGAACATTTGAGTACAGAACAATCCTTTGTTGAACAAGTTGTTAAAATGACAAAGCCCTACGAGGACCCCCTATGCTAACCGTTGCCTTACCCAAAGGCTCGCTGCTCAAAGACAGTATTGCGCTCTTTAAAGCCCTTGGACTAGATTTCAGTGCTTTTTTAGAAGACGCCAATCGACAGCTGCAAATCCCCGATGCTAGCGGGCAGGCCCAGGCGTTGCTGGTGCGAGCCCAGGACGTCCCCGTGTATGTAGAGTATGGTCAGGCGCATCTGGGTATTGTAGGTTATGACGTCTTGCAAGAAAAAACGCCCAACGTTGCCCATCTAGTCGATTTAGGGTTTGGGGGTTGTCGCCTCTCGGTGGCCGTGCAGCGGTCCAGTGCCTACCGCTCAGCGATGGATTTGCCGCCCCATTGTCGGGTGGCGTCTAAGTTTGTCAACTGCGCCCGCCAGTATTTCCAGAGTTTAGATTTGCCCGTCGAGATTGTGCCCCTCTATGGCTCGGTGGAGCTTGGCCCCATCACCGGCATGTCCGAGGCCATTGTGGATCTAGTGTCGTCGGGGCGCACCCTCAAAGAAAATAACCTGATTGAGCTAGAGGTCCTCTTTCACAGTACGGCCAGACTGGTGGCCCACCCCCTCAGCTATCGTCTCAATGCCGATGGGGCCTCTGACCAGGTTGAGAAGATTCGCCAGCAGGTGCTGGTGCCTGCCTAATGAGTGTTGCTTCAAAATTAGCGCGCAATCCCAAAAGTGATTGGCGACTCTTTAAACAGCTGCTGCCCTATTTGTTTGATAATCGGCAACAGCTAATTTTGCCGTTTATTTTGCTGGTGCCGCTGGCCCTGGCCCAGGCGCTACAGCCGGTGCTGATTGGCCAGGCGATTTCGCTGATCCGTCAGGAAGCGGGCATTTGGCCGCTCCTGCGCGACATGACCCTGCAGGGGGGGCTCAATATTCTGATTTGCCTACTGCTGTTGACCATTGGCATTCGCCTGAGCTTAGACGGGGTCCAGAGCTTTTGGGTGCAAAAGGTGGGACAGCAGATTACCTGGTCGATCCGCAATGATTTATTTGCCCATGTCACCTCCCTGTCAATGCGGTTTTTTGATCGCACGCCAGTGGGCAAGCTGATTACCCGCCTGACCAGCGACGTCAATGCCCTGGGGGATGTGTTTTCGACCGGGGCGGTGGGCATTGTGAGCGACTTTTTTACGCTGTTGGTATCGGCAATCACGATGTTGCTGATTGAGTGGCGCTTGGGGCTGTTGCTGATCTTTTTGCTGCTGCCGGTGTCGGCGTTGATTGTTTATTTTCAACAGCAGTATCGCCGGGCCAACTACCAGGCCAGAGAACAGCTGTCTGTGCTCAATGCCAACCTCCAGGAGAATATCGCGGGCATCGACGTGGTGCAGCTATTTCGCCGGGAACGCTTTAACGCTGAGCTGTTTCGAAAAACCAACCAAAAATATATCAACGCGGTAGACACGACAATTTTTTATGACTCGGCGGTGTCGGCGACTCTAGAGTGGGTGGCGCTGGTTGCGATCGCAGGCGTCCTGGCCCTGGGCGGTTACCTCGTCGTCGGCGACGCCCTCGAGATCGGCGTGCTCACCACCTTTATCTTGTTTGCCCAGCGGTTGTTTGAGCCCCTGCGTCAGTTTGCCGACAAGTTTACCGCGATTCAGGC
>JBCCRZ010000056.1:0-16017 GCA_039200855.1 Cyanobacteria bacterium P01_D01_bin.44
GGAATACCATCATCCCCAATGCGTCCTCCTCAATCTTTCAATATCGGGTACGCCAGACTTTGAGCTGTTGCGATCGCTACAAGCGTTAGCCATTGCCACCATCGTCCTGACAGATGGAGAACAGCCCGACACTGACCAACAGTGCCAGAAGCTGGGTGTCGCCCACATCCTGCCCCTGCATCCAAATCAACACCAACTTCTGAATAGTCTGTCAGAAGCTCTGAATGCCGAACCTCCCTCTCAAGGACAGCCGGGGGCTGAGTCCCTATCTCCTGGTTCCCTCAACGAATTACAGCTGCAAAGTCAAGCCTCCCCTCAGACGGCTTCAATCGACAGCAAAGTGCAGGTTCTGCAACAGCTGCTCAGCATCGATAAATTGCAGTATTTGATTGGCCTGGGTAGCGATACCGCGTCGGAGACACTCACCGATCTGACCGGCTGCCCCATTCAATTTCAGCCGCCCGTCGTCGAAACCATGACGGCCCAGTCTTTACAACAGTTGCTACAAGGGCGATTTGGGTTTGAACCAATTTGTGCCGCGCAGCTGCCCTTTACAGGGGGGCTAAACGGGACTGCCCAGCTATTTTTCCCCCAGGACAGCGCCTTGAGCTTAACCGCAATGCTCACCGGAGAAGCCCCTGACAGTGAAGAGTTTGATCTTCTAAAGCAAGAAGCCCTGACTGAAGTCGGCAATATCGTTTTGAATAGTGTCATGGGTGCCATGAGTAACGCCCTCGCACAAAAGCTGACCTTTTCAGTGCCAATTTACCAGGAAGCCTCTGTAGAGGCATTAACTCAATCTCTAAATCATGACTCCAGCGCTGTGATTATTCTCACCCAAACCCATTTCAAAATCGAAGACCTGCAAATTTCTGGGGATATTATCCTCTTCTTCAAAATGCAGTTATTTTTTGATCTCGCTGACAGCACCCTGGCCTAAAACCCAGGTCTTCCCCCTTCCCCCTTCCAATCCAGACCGCTATGGAACTGACGCCGCCATCAACTGTGCCAATCAACACTGTCGCCCAAGACATTGAGGCTGCGCATACACAGTTTATTGGGCTTAACTACGCTCCTGTCGGGTTCTGCGTGCTGCGCCAAGATTTTAAGGTCCTGTTTTGGAACCGTTGCCTTGAAGGGTGGACTAAAATCCCTAGCCAGGACATCATTGGCACTGATTTGCGCCAGCGGTTTCCCAACCTCAATCAATCCAAATATCTAGTCCGCCTGCGGCAGGTTTTTCAAGATGGGTTTCCAGCGATTTTTTCCCCCCAACTGCATCAATCTTTGATCCCGAGTACTTTGCCCAATGGTCAACTCCGGATTCAGCAGATCACCGTTACAGCAGCGCCCGAAGAGGGAGGTGAGGGCTTTTATGCTCTATTTGCCATTCAAGATGTGACCGATCTCACCCATCGCATCCAAATCTACCAGGCAGAGCTGCGAGAGCGAAAGCGTGCCGAAGCCGAACTGCAGCGATCAAATGCCGAGTTAGAGCAATTTGCCTATGTGGCCTCCCACGATTTGCGAGAACCGCTGCGGATGGTCACCTCCTTTACTCAGCTCCTGGCCCAGCGCTACTCCGAACAGCTGGACGATGACGCCAATAAAATCATCAATTTTGCAGTTGATGGGGCGGCTCGAATGCAGGCCCTGATCGATGACTTGTTAACCTTTTCGCGGGTGGGCACCCAGGGCAAACCCTTTGAATCCACAGACTGCTCAGAGGCTCTGGAGATTGCCCTCTCCAATCTCCAAATTCAGATCCAGGAGACCCAGGCTTCGATCCAAAAAACGCCCTTGCCCATCGTCATGGCCGACCCAGCTCAGTTGGTTCAGCTGTTTCAAAACATGGTGAGCAATGCGCTCAAATATCGCAGCGAACGCCCCCTACTTGTGGAAATTGGTGCAGAAGCTCGGGAGGAGCACTGGCTGATCTGGATTCGGGACAATGGCATTGGCATGAAACCCAAATACGCTGAGCGCATCTTTTTAATCTTTCAACGGCTCCATACCCGCCAGCAATACTCGGGCACCGGCATCGGGCTAGCCATTTGTAAGAAGATTGTCGAACGCCACAGCGGGCAGATTTGGGTCGAGTCAGAACCAGACCAGGGGGCATCCTTTTACTTTACGCTCCCCAAACACAAGCTAAGTGTAGCGCTCCATTCAAAACCTGATTCTAATCGGCCTTAAAACTGACACCATAAGCCTTAATATGAGTCTTAATAAGAATTTTGACCTATTTACGCCTACAGCCGATATCCTGGAACTATGACAGCCACCGGATAAAAGTTTTCAACGTTTGACTACCCTATTCCTTTTAACTGCCTCATCTCTCTAGTCAAAACTTATTTAGTCAGAAACTTTAGTCAGAAACTTAGGATTAACATGAACTTTTACGCGGCTAATGCACCTGTGGATTTGCTATTGGTAGAAGACAATGCTGCCGATGCTTTTTTGATCGAAGCCTTTTTGACCAATAGTCAATTACCCAATACGTTGCATCAGGTGCAAGACGGCGAAGCCGCAATGGATTTTTTGCGTCAGGAGAATGATTATGCAGGGGTACCTCGGCCTAGCTTAATTTTACTGGATTTGAATTTGCCTAAAAAAGATGGCCGTGAGGTGCTCGAAGAGCTCAAGGCCGATCCTGACCTTAAGGCTATCCCCGTCATTGTGATGACCGGCTCGTCCGCTGCTCAAGATATCCTCAGGAGCTATCAGCTACACGCTAGTTGCTATATTACTAAGCCCTCTGATTTGAATGAGTTTAATCGCACAATGGAATCCCTCGAAAACTTTTGGCTTAACTACGTCAAATTGCCCAGGGTTACGGCCAATAGCTAGTGTGTCAATAACCCATTGGGTTCCATAATTGCCATAATTAAAGTCGTCTATCGTGCCGAGAGCACGTTGATCGCATAGCCGGTTTGTCTGCAGACCTATAAGCCTACATACCCATAAAAAATCAGTTAAATAATCAGTCAGTATCGATATGCCCGCGTAAAATTTACTGGATGATTAGGCTGCCGTGAACTCCAAATCGATGCAACTTCTACTGATAGAAGACAACCCTGGAGACGCTTTTATCATCCAGGATATGCTCAAGCAGCTCCATTGGCTCCAAATCCAATGTACCCATGTTGAACGCCTAGGTGATGCGATTCAACATCTGAGTAGTCGTCCTGCAGATGCGGTTTTGCTAGACCTTTCGCTGCCAGACAGTTATGGGCTTGATACGCTTTTGTCGCTGCAAGACCAGCTGCCCACCTTACCAATTGTCATCCTCACCGGCATGAATGATGAAGAGCTCGCTGTTCATGCCGTTCAGGAAGGTGCGCAAGACTATCTCGTGAAAGGGCAAGTCAGTCAAGACACTCTCGTAAAGGCGGTACGCTATGCTATCGAACGCAAAAAAATAGAATTAGAACTCAAACAACGCACCCTTGAACTTGAGATCGCGAATCAAACTCTCAAACAACGCACCGCCCAACTCGAATTAGCCAACCAAGAACTAGAAGCTTTTAGCTACACTGTTTCCCATGATTTAGCAAATCCTCTGAGTGTCATTTTGGGTTTCACGGGCCTGCTGGAGCTTCAATATGCTAAACAGCTCGACGGACAGGGCCAGCGATATATTACTCTGATTGAGCAGTCGGCTAAACGCATGGGCCAGCTCATCCAGGATTTGCTCCAACTGTCGAAGATGGCCAGCCGTGAAGTGCAAATCGAGTCAGTAGATTTAAGCCGTCTGGTGCAAGATACCTGGCTCGAGATCCAGCAACGTCAGCCAGATAGGGTGGTAGATACCATAATTCATCCTGGGCTCGTCGTCCAAGCAGACGCCAACCTCCTGAGCATTGCGCTAGATAACCTGCTCGGCAATGCTTGGAAATACACCAGCAAGCGAGAGCACGCCCGCATAGAAATTGGGGCCGTTTCGTCAGAATCTCTCGAGTTTATGTCTACCAAGCCCTTACGTCCTAATCAAGGGGTGTATTTTGTCCGTGATAATGGGGCCGGGTTTGACATGCAAAAAGCCAGTCAGCTCTTTAAGCCATTTCAACGCTTACATGCGAAACAGGATTTTGAAGGTACTGGTATTGGCTTAGCCACCGTTCAACGGATTATTCAACGCCACGGTGGCGAAATTTGGACCGAGGCAGCCGTCGATCAAGGCGCAACCTTTTATTTCAGCTTGCCAAGTGTGCCCATAGATCACCCATCTGCAAACTAACATGAGGGTGGTTTCTGTAGAGGAGTTAACCAGTTGTGAACTCCAACTTGATTCAACTGCTGATTGTAGAAGATAACCCTGGAGATGCCTTTATTATCCAGGAGATGCTCAAGCAAATCCAGGTGCCCAAAATAAACTTCACCCATGTTGAACGGCTCGATGATGCCCTCCAAACTCTGAATCATGAACCCACTGATGTGGTTTTGTTAGATCTGTCTTTGCCCGACAGCCTCGGGTTAGAAACGCTGCGATCGCTTCAAGACCACTGGTCTTGCTTACCCATTGTCATTCTGACCATCACCGATGATGAAGAAATGGCCATTCAAGCCATGCAGGAAGGCGCACAAGACTATCTGGCAAAAGGGCAAGTTAGCAAAGAAAGCCTCATTAGATCCATACGCTACGCCATTGAACGCAAGAGAATACAGTTAGAGCTCAAACAGCACACTGTTGAGCTTGAGGTAGCCAATCAGACCCTCAATCAACGCACCGCCCAACTTGAATTAGCTAATCAAGAGCTAGAAACCTTTAGCTATACAGTTTCCCATGATTTAATCAATCCCCTGACCACCATTATGGGGAACGCTAGCTTCCTGAGGTTTCAATATTCTGAGCAGCTCGATAAACAGGTCCAGAAATGTATTGCTAAGATCGAAAACGCAGCCCAACACATGGACCAACTCATCCAGGATTTGTTGCAGTTGTCCCAGATGTCGCGCACCGATCTTCAAATTGACTCAGTAGATTTGAGTTTTTTAGTTCAAGAGATCTTGCGCTCGATACGACAGCGCCAACCAGCCAGGAAGGTGGAAACAGGGATTTCTCCTAATCTATTTGCCAAAGGCGATCCCAATCTTCTGAGCATTGCCCTAACAAACCTATTAGAGAATGCCTGGAAATACACCCGCAAACGGGAGAAAACCTGCATAGAATTTGGGGCTGTGCCACCAGAGTCGTCCCAAATCATCAGCCCAAAGCCCTTGCCCCCCAACCAACAGGTGTATTTTATCCGAGATAATGGAGCCGGGTTTGATATGCAAAGAGTCGGTCAACTCTTCATGCCATTTCAACGTTTACATGCTGATCAAGATTTTGAGGGCACTGGCATTGGGCTAGCCACCGTTCAACGGATTATTCAACGCCACGGTGGCGAGATCTGGGCTGAGGCAGTGGTCGATCAGGGCGCAACTTTTTACTTTACTTTGCCGACCCCTTGAGCCGTAGGGCAAGATACATCACAATTAGCTCGGTTAGCACTCAGGAAGGCATGAATGGCGTTGATTTTAATTACGGATGATGCAGCCTTTACGCGTCGGATGATTCGCAAGGCTTTGCAAGCAGACAGCGATCATGTTGTCTTGGAAGCGACGAATGGGGTAGAGTGCCTGGAACTGCTTGAGTCTCATACGCCCGATTGCATGTTGCTAGATTTGCTCATGCCCGAGCTGGATGGCTACGGCGTCCTCCAGGCGATGAAAGACCGTGGCTTAAAGATTCCGGTGATCGTATTATCAGCAGATATTCAAGACAGTGCGCGGGAGCAGTGCATGGCCCTCGGGGCTTACGCCATGCTTAAAAAGCCGCCAAAGGGTCCAGAAATTCTCGACATGATTCAAAAAGCAATGGGTGCATCATGACATCTATGCAGTTAACCGCTGACCAGTTAGATGCCTTAAAGGAGCTGATCAACGTTGGGGTTGGCAAATCAGCAGGCATGCTGAACGAGATGATCGAATTTCGCATTCGTTTGCAAGTGCCGATCATCAAGTTATTAACTTTGTCCGAGTTGCAAGCAGAACTGCAAAACCGGCTGGGAAAAGACCAGTTGGCCTCTGTGCAGTTAGATTTCAGCGGTTCATTTGCGGGCACGGCCCAACTCGTCTTTCCGACCGAAAGCGCTGCCACCTTAGTTGCCGTTCTCACGGGTGAGGAGCAAGGTAGCCCAGACCTAGATGCTCTCAAAATTGGTACCCTCACCGAAGTGGGCAATATTGTCATCAACGGGGTGATGGGGTCGATTAGCAACATGCTCACCCAGCCTTTGCACTACGAAGTGCCCGCTTACATCGAGGAAGATATTAATCGTCTGGTCAGCAATAAGAAACCGCATCAAAATACAGATATTTTGCTGGCTCAAGCCCGTTTTAATGTTGAGGAATTACAAGTCCAGGGCGATATTATTCTCTTTTTTGAAGTTGGGTCTTTTGAGGCGCTGCTGGCTGCCATCGAAGGGGTGGGATAATCTGCACTGCTGGTAGATTCTTGAGGTGTGGTTAGAAATTGAACCCTGCCAAAATGGATAATTTGCGTAATCTTACGTTCAAAAGCCTCATACCTAAGAATGAATGAACCTCGATTTCGCACTATTTTTGACCACACATTCCAATTTATAGGGCTCCTGGAACCTGACGGTACCTTAATTGAGATCAACCAAAGTGCATTGGATTTTGCAGGGCTGCAACGAGAGCAGGTGATTGGGCAGCCTTTTTGGCAAACCCCCTGGTGGCGTTTATCGACCGACAGCCAGGCACAGTTGAGAGAAAGCATTGCCCAGGTGGATCTGGTCCAATTCATCCGATATGAAGTTAAGGTGTGTGGTACCTACAATCAGGTGATCACCCTCGACTTTTCATTGCGACCTATCTTAGATGGCAGTGGTCAGGCGACCTTGATTATCGTAGAGGGGCATGATGTTAGCGATCGCAAACAGGTAGAGGTTGAGCTGCGGGAGAGTCAAAAGCACTACGCCAGTCTGGCCGCTGTTTCCCCTGTCGGGATTTTTCGCACCGATGCCCAGGGAGATTGTTTATACGTCAATGAGAAATGGTGCAGTATCGCCGGGATGTCTCCTGAGGCGGCTCACGGTCAGGGTTGGTCAGAGGCAATTCACCCTGACGATCGTGCCCGAGTCTTTGAGGAATGGTATCAGGCCACCCAAACTGACCAGCCCTTCCAAGCTGAATATCGTTTTCGAACCCCAACCGGCACCATCACCTGGGTCTTTGGTCAGGCTGTCGCTGAGCGCGACGACACTGGCAACATCACGGGGTATGTCGGTACCATCACCGATATCACCGAGCGCAAGCAACTCGAGGTAGCCCTCGCCGAGGAAAAAGAACTGGCGCAAGTGACCCTGCACTCCATTGGGGATGCGGTGATTACCACCGATGCCGCTGGCAGGGTGCGTTATCTCAATCCCGTGGCTGAAACCCTGACAGGATGGACAGCTCAAGAAGCTCAGGGCCGCCTCATCCTGGAGGTATTTCAGATCATCAACGAGGCCACGCGAGCACCTGCCATCAACCCGATTGATAGAGTCTTAGCCGAAGGCATCGTGACGGGTTTAGCGAATCACACCATCCTGATTAGACGAGATGGGCAAGAATTTAGCATCGAAGATTCAGCCGCCCCGATTCGAGACAGCAATTATCAACTCATTGGGGTTGTGATGGTATTTCATGATGTCACCCAGGCCCGCCATCTGGCCCAGAAGATGAGTTGGCAAGCCATCCATGATGGCCTGACTAAACTGCATAATCGCCGCTACTTTGAAGACAAACTCAAGTTAATGGTTAAAACCGCCATTCAACAAGATCAGCAACATGCACTCTGCTATCTAGATCTCGATCAATTCAAAGTGGTCAATGATACCTGTGGCCATCTAGCCGGTGATGAACTGCTGCGGCAAGTCGCTAAAATTCTCCAACAACACATTCGCACGGTGGATATTCTGGCCCGCCTGGGGGGGGATGAATTTGGCATTTTACTTGATCAGTGCCCTATAGATCAGGCCCTTCAGATTGCGGAGGCTATTCGCCAAACCCTGGCAGACTATCAGTTTGTTTGGCAAGATCAAACCTTTGGCATTGGGGTCACCATTGGATTAGTTGCCATCGATTGCAACAGCCTCAATGCCACCGAGGTGTTAAGTGCAGCCGATGTTGCCTGCTACGCCGCCAAATATCGAGGCCGCAACCGCGTACAGGTCTATCAAAAAGATGATGCCGAACTTACCCAACAACGCCAGGAACGCCACTGGATTATTCGCATCCGCCAGGCCCTCGAAGCTAATCGGTTTTGTCTGTATCGCCAGTTGATCGCCCAAACCCAAACCCCTGACGCCTCAGGTAATCATCATTACGAGGTCTTAGTTCGTATGTTAGATGGTTCAGGGAAACTGATCTCACCGGCAATCTTTATCCCAGCAGCTGAACGGTACGGTCTCATGCCAATGCTGGATCGATGGATCGTGCATACGTGCTTTAGCAACCTTGAACGCACCCTCAATGGGTCATCAACAGATGTCTTGCATGGGATCAATTTATCGGGCACAAGCCTTGATGATGAGCGGTTTCTCGATTTCTTAAAGGCTCAATTTAGTAACTTTAGGGTACCGCCGCAAAGCATTTATTTTGAAATTACAGAAACCGCTGCGATCGCTGATTTTGCTAAAGCGACTTCGTTCATTCAAGAGCTTAAACAGCTAGGTTGTCGCTTTGCCCTAGATGATTTTGGCAGTGGGATGGCATCTTTTGCTTATTTGGAAGCCTTGCCCGTTGATTTTCTGAAAATTGATGGCAAATTTATTCAAAATATGACGGTTACTCCCACCACGCAGGCCATTGTGGAATCCATCCATCGGGTTGGAAACGTGATGGGTTTACAAACCATTGCTGAATCGGTCGAAAATACTAGGACTTTAGAAACATTGCAAACGATTGGGGTTGATTTTGTGCAAGGGTATCAAGTTAGCCATCCCGTACCTTGGTGTTCATCACATGGTCTCTAAAGGGCTACTAACGGCAGCTTTCGTGAAGCTGACTTTTCGTAACACTCACTGATACGACCGTCTAAAATAGCTCGCATCCCTTTGTTCGCAAACCTTATCGCTATTTTGGTAGCACCATCTTTTGGAGGGTTGGGCGCTCAAAAATTGGATATCACAAAAAAATCACAGTTGCTTTCTATACTCGACCCAATAAAGCCCCGTAGGAAACCTATTTCGATGAAAAGCCTTTTTGACAAGCCAAGCAGTCCCTTTATAAACGCCTGGTGGGTTGAGATAGTGACGGATGCTCCCCAATGTTTGTATTACTTTGGTCCTTTTGAAAACGAAGCTCAAGCTGCTCAAGCACAAACTGGCTATGGTGGAAATTTGGACCAAGAAGCGGCTGAGTTGCTCCGGATTTCGGTGATGCAGTGCCCAAAACCATCACAAATGATAGTTGAGTATCCTTATCCAGCCCATGTTAAGTAAGTTAAGTCGTGAATGCATGATAGAGGCTCGAAACCAAGACGACTTTTGGCTCAACTCCTTTTCAAATAAAAACACCTTTAATCTATTTCCCCAAAATTTATAGGAATGACCATGAGTTTTAATGCGCCTGGTGAACCTGTTAACTTACTTTTAGTAGAAGATAATGCCGCTGATGCCTTCCTGGTCGAGTTCTTTTTGAGTAATAGTCGGTTGCTGAATAAGCTATATCAAGTGCAAGATGGCGAATCCGCAATGGCATTTTTACGCCAAGAGAAAGAGTATGCGGGGGTGCCTCGGCCCGATTTTGTTTTACTGGATTTGAATCTGCCCCATAAAGATGGACGTGAGGTGCTCGAAGAAATCAAAGCAGATGCTGCCCTTAAAGCGATCCCTGTCATTGTGATAACAGGCTCTGCCGCCCCCCAAGATATCCTCAGGAGCTATCAGTTGCAGGCCAGTTGCTACATCACTAAATCCTTTGATTTGAATAAGTTTCATAGTGCAATGACATCCCTCGAAAACTTTTGGTTTGGTCGCGTTAAATTACCCATGAACTTTGCCAATCAGGGTTAAAAAATTAACGCGCTAATGCTAGAGAGCCGGTTGGCCTGATTCCATAGACCTCCCCCCACTCATCCTCATCCGACATCTCAACGGTGACCGCTTAACCGTGACCGCTTAACTTTGGACGCAATTGGCCTTAACATTCACGGATCCTACTGGATTCGAACCAGTGACCGACCGCTTAGAAGGCGGTTGCTCTATCCACTGAGCTAAGGATCCCTGCTGGTTAGAAAATTACTATGTCAGTGTTAAATCTTTAGATAAATTTAAACGCTAAGCAGTTTTCTGACCTGCAATGCGATTGTAGCGGTGCTGCCTGTAGCAAAGCAACTGGGTATGCTGAGGACACTTAAGTATTCGGACTGTCCTTTATTATGTTTAGTTAAGCCACTGTCAGGCATTTGTCAGCTTGGTTCATAGGGCGACTATAGTGATAGCTTTGTGCTGGGGCAAAAGGGCCTTATGCGCCCAGTTGACACGGGTGAATGGCTGCGGTTTCTGGGTGGCTCGCCCCCCTCGCTCAGTTCTGGTAGGAATTTATAAACGGCATCATGTTTATTCTCAAGCGCCAGGATGTTGAGATTAAGAGTTTTCAGCATCCCTCCAAAGATCAAAAAATTCCTATCCTTTCCTATCAGGGGCAAACATTTCGTTTGCTGAGCGTTTTTAATGCGTCTCAAGAAGAAGATGCCAGGGCGCTTTGGCGTGACCTCACCGATAATCGAGGCAAAGCCTGTGTTTTGCTAGAGGAGCCCGAACGCTTTAGCATCTGGGGCAAAATTCGTTTAGATGCGGCTGGCATGGCCGCTGTCCCCCAAAAGTCAAGTCAGCTGCCCGCAGCTTATATCCAAGCCTGTGTGCTCATTTTGCAGGCTATCTACGAAGACATTGAAGACCTGTTGGGAGCTAAACAAGCCAAGCGCTTTGAGGCCGATCTGGCGACGATGGGGGCTCAGCAGAGATTACCCCAGGGAGCCTCTGCCAGGGCTGTCCATAATTTGCTCAATCTCGATCCTCTATATGGTCAATTGCCTCCCTGGCAAGAAAAGCATCTGAATAGCCTGTTAAGTAGCCTGTATGACCTGGGTAAGACCTACTTTGGTAAGGCTAACTTTACGGATCGGGCCATGTCATCGTTAGACGACCTCTCGGTGAGCGAGCGAGATAAATTTTTGCAATGGTTAAGCAAGTCGCCGAATAGCCAGTTTTGGAAATAGCGGATGGTCTGGAACCTTGGCTATGTGCCGCACTAGACTTTATCCCTAGGGATAAAAACGCAAGTCTTTATACTGTAGGTAGGTTAGAAATCGGAAAACCCAAGATATTAATCGCTAAAATTACCGTTGACTTGCTAAACTATCAGCTACTTACAGTGTGCCTTTAGTTTGGGCTTTAGTTTTAACGGGGGCAAACGTTGATTGCCACCTTACTTTGGGTATGCTGCAAGCAAACGTTGTCAGTGTACGAGGGTGTATCGTTGAGCCAACAGTCCTCTGCTTCTCAGGTTAGCTCTACCCGACCTATCATCATTTTTTGTATTGGATGGGCCGTCTTTTCTGCTTTATTTTTTCTACTGTTTGGTGTGCGGGCACCGGGTGAAGAAGATTTGCCAAACTGGTTTTTGATTGGCATCAATCTTTTGGAAATTATCGCCTTTGCCCTAGCCACCGTGCTGTGTTTTCGCAATGCCAATAGCCCCCAAATTGTCAGCGGTCGAGGGGTTTGGTTATCAATAGGCATTGGCATGCTGGCCTTTACCCTGGGTAACGTTTTATTTGCCCTATGGGGCACCTACTGGGGGCTTGATCCAGCTGTCTCACTGGGTGATTTTTTCTATCTATTGAGCTATATCTTCCTGTTTATTGGCATGTTTCAAGCCGTGTTGCCTCGTCGTATCGACTTGACTCTACCCCAGTGGACGCTGATTTTTGGCATTGGTATTGTTGGAGTTGTCCTTGCGTATTTTCTGAATTACCAGGTAGCGGTGGCAGCGGATTTATACCCATCGGCTGCACCCGTTAAGGTCACTCAGGTAGCGGCCAATCCGGCTGAGGGAGTGCGAGCGGTGATTCCGTCTCAGTTTGTTGCTCAAGCGCCGCCAGCCCCCGATGCCCCACCGCCGCCGGATGCTGAGGCACCGGAGACCTTGCCAGAGGTTTTGCCCACGACGCCAGAGGAGCCGCCAGAGGAGCCGACTGAAGACGTTTCTTCGGCTCCAGAATGGGTGATCGCAGCCGATCAGATGCTGGAGCCCATGGAGGATTTTGTGGGACTGCTCTATGTGGTGGGGGATTGCTTACTGGTCGTCATCGCGGGGATGTTATTGGTGGCTTTTTGGGGAGGGCGATTTTCCCAAACCTGGCGACTGATTGCGATCGCAGCTTTTTTCCTCTACATCGCAGATATGCTGTTTGCCTACGATCTCAGTCGGGATGCCTACGTTGAGGGAGCTTTTTGGGAAGTTTTTTGGACATTCTCTGCCATTTTCTTTGCCCTAGGGGCGACGGTTGAATATGACATCTCGACGCGATCGCGTCGTGGATCTCGCCGGAGAAGCTAACGAAGTCCCTGAAAAACTGTCATACTGAATACTGCAATTGAGGGACGGATAGCAGCATGGCCCCGCGAAAACTGTCTGATTCAGACAAGCGCGATGTAATCGAGTTGTATAAGCAACCCCAACACACGACCTCCACCATCGCTGAGCGATATGGGGTTAGCAATAGCACCATTAGCCGTATCCTCAAAAACCTCATCCCTGAGGATGAGTACAGTGCTTTGATAGCGCAAAAGCGGCTGTCATCATCGGCTGATAAAGCGGCTGCCACAGCCCCGCAGACGCGCGAACGCCCTAAGGTGCGTCCTAAAGTCAAAAAATTCGAGGCTCCCGTGAGCGATGCGTTGGATGAGCCTATCTCGCTAGTGGACAAGCCCAGCGCACCGGTTGACGAGCCCAGTGGTAAGCCTGCCCCGCCCCGTCGCCGTCGTCGGCAGCAGCCAGAAGCAGAAGAGACGCAGCTCGCATTAATTGATGATGCGGAGCCCCCGTCTGAAGACCCGGTCGTAGCGGATACAGAGTCTGACACTGACGGGGCTGACGGGGCGGTGGCTGCCGAGTTGCTCGAAGAACTGGGTGAGGATGATTTTGACGATGACTTTGAGGACGACGATTTTGAAGACGATGAGGATGATAGTGGTGAAGAGTATGAGGACGATGGGGAGATTGTCGCTCCCCAGGTCAGTAGCCACTCAACGCTACAGATCATGCCGTTGCAATCAGCGGTTTTGCCCCGCCCTTGCTACCTGGTGATTGATCGCCTCTCTGAGTTGATTACCCGTCCGTTAAAGGACTTTGCTGATCTGGGTCAGATTCCCCAGGCCGAGCAATCAGCCCAAACGCTGCCTGTGTTTGATAATCATCGCGTTGCCCGTCGGTTTTCACGTCGTAATCAGCGAGTCATCAAGGTGCCAGACGGTCAGTTATTGACCCGCACCCGTCCCTATTTACAGGCTAAGGGCATTAACCATTTGCTGATTGATGGCAATGTTTACTCTCTGACGGGAGAAGATGGATGAATTGGGTAGAGGGTAATGGGTAGGGGGTAATGGGTAATGGGTAATGGGTAATGGGTGGAGAAAATCAGGCTGCTTGTACTCATCCACGGCTCTCTACCCCTTCTAAATGCTGACGCCTGATTCCACAGCTCAAAATTTTATATCTCAAAATTAAAGCCTGACTGCTTTAGCGCTTCATATTGCTGAGCATCAAACTGATAGAGCTGTGCAGCTCTATGGGCAACGTTAGTTTCTTTTTCGCTGAGGGCAATTAAGATTCCCATTTTGAGCAGCTTTTTTCGAAAGTTACGCTTGTCGAGGGGGCGGTTGAGAATCGTTTCGTAGAGCTGCTGGAGCTGGGTGAGGGTAAATTTGGTGGGGAGCAGCTCAAAACCAATGGGCTCATAGCGAATTTTGGCCCTTAGCCGTGCGATCGCCACCGACACCATGCGCCCATGATCAAACGCTAGCGGTGGCAAGCCCTCGATGCTAAACCAGCTGGCGTCACTGGCATCAGTGGCGGCTTGTAAGCGATAGCTGTGGGTGTTGATCAAGGCATAGTAGGCCACTGAAACTGTGCGATCGCGCGGATCGCGATCTGGCTCACCAAAGGTATACAGCTGCTCTAAAAAAACGTTCTCGAGCCCAGCTTCCTCGTAGAGTTCGCGACGGGCAGCTGCTTCTAAGGACTCGTCAAGCTTCACAAACCCACCGGGTAGCGCCCATCCACCTTGAAAAGGCGGCAGACTGCGTTGAATCAGTAAAACATTGAGTGTCAGTTGTCCAGGCAACCCCACATCACTGCCAAAATCGACCCCAAAAACTACACAATCAACCGTCATCGCAGGCCGAGGATAGTGGTAAGTGTAGGTCATGGAACGTTGCTGTTTGACGTTTACGGACGGACTCGCTATAAATGAAATATCTATTGGTGTTTATTTTACACTAAGCTGTCCTTTAAAACCTTTCAAACCTGCCCTTTCAAGATGAACAAACAAGGCAGGTCACACCTATGCTTGGCGCAATTATCGGGGATGTGGTCGGTTCGGCCTATGAGTTTAAAGCGCATAAATCTAAAGCGTTTGCGTTGCTAACAGACGAGAGTACCTTTACCGACGATACGATTCTGACCGTGGCTGTCGCCGATGTGCTCCTCCATGGCGGCACGTATACCGAGGCTTTTAAGCGCTACTATCAGTCTTATCCCAATCCCTGTGGGGGGTACGGGGCCCGCTTTGCAGCCTGGGCAGCCTCTGCCCAGACTGAGCCTTACCAGAGTTGGGGCAATGGAGCTGCTATGCGGGTGAGCCCGGTCGCCTATGTGTTTGATGATATTGAAGCGGTCTTGTCCGCGGCTCAGCAGACCGCGGTGGTGACCCATGACCACCCAGAGGGGATTAAAGGGGCCCAATCCACCGCTGCGGCGATTTTTTGGGCGCGGCAGGGATGCTCAAAAGTCGATATCAAAGCCTTTGTAGAAGCGCGATTTGGCTACGATCTCAGTCGCTCACTGGACCAGATTCGCCCCAATTATGTGTTTAACGAGTCGTGTCAAGCGACGGTGCCCGAAGCTATGACTGCGTTTTTAGAGTCCGTCAGCTTTGAAGACGCCATCCGCAATGCGATTTCCCTGGGCGGTGATGCCGATACCTTGACCTGTATTACCGGTGCGATCGCAGAGGCCTTTTATGACGATATCCCTGAGGCGATTACCGACGCTGTATGGCAGCGTTTGGACGATCCTCTGCGGACAATGGTGTCAAAATTTCGCGCTCGGTATATGCCCATTTTAGTTTAATTGCCATCCCCCATCTCCTTATAGCCCAAGGGGCATGGCTACGCTAGCGCCCTTTTCCCTTCGCCCTTTCCCCTTTTCCTCCATGCCTACCCAAACCACTCTCCCCCTCCCGCCCTTCTTCGACCCTGCCCGTGTTGGCGAAGTCTGGCGTGTGCCCTACGAAGCGCGCGCCACCCAAGCTAAAGTCTGGGCTAAGCAGCATGGCATTCCGCCCGCCAGTGCCGATCGGCTGCGGGTGTGTCTGCTGGCCATCGATGTGCAGAATACCTTCTGCATCCCAGATTTTGAGCTGTTTGTGGGTGGTCGCTCGGGCATGGGAGCAGTCGATGATAATGTGCGGCTGTGCGAGTTTATTTACCATAATATAAGTGAAATTACGGAGATCATTCCAACCTTAGATACCCACACGGTCCATCAGATTTTTCATGCCAATTTTTGGGTTGATGAGGCGGGACAAAACCCACCGCCGATGACGCTGATCTCGCTGGATGAGGTTGAGCGGGGACGGTGGCAGGTAAACCCTGCGATCGCATCTAGTCTGGGACGTGATCTTGCTGAGCTACAAGGTTTTACCCTTCACTACGCCCGTCGCTTGAGCGAAGA
>JBCCRZ010000057.1:0-15941 GCA_039200855.1 Cyanobacteria bacterium P01_D01_bin.44
GAGGCTTTGCTTAAATCGGCCCCACTCAGATCTGTCCGATGTAAATTTGCTTTGTTTAGGCTAGCGCTGCTAAGGTTGGCCCGACTCAGATTGGCACCGCTTAGGTTTGCCATGCTCAGATCGGCCTGGGCTAAGTTTGACCCGCTCAGGTTAGATTCGCTGAGGTTGGCGCTGCCCAGGCGAGTGTGGCTGAGATTGGCACTGCTTAAATTAACCCCACTGAGATCGGCACTGCTCAGGTCTGCCTGACTCAAATCGGCTCCACTCAGATTTGCTTCGCTGAGATAGACTCGGCTGAGGTTGACCCTATTCAACTTTGCCTGACTTAAATTTGCCCCGCTCAGAGCCGTTTGGCTGAGGTCAGCCCCACTCAGGTTCATGCCACTCAGGTTCATGCCACTCAGGTCGGGC
The DNA here is from genome assembly GCA_039200855.1 of Cyanobacteria bacterium P01_D01_bin.44. Lineage (GTDB taxonomy): Bacteria > Cyanobacteriota > Cyanobacteriia > Phormidesmidales > Phormidesmidaceae > SIO4C1. Next base: position 412 of record JBCCRZ010000057.1, read on the forward strand.
TTGATGTCGGCGTTGTTTGTTTTCCAGTGGTTCCAGAGGTCTATCCCTTGGACGAGGCGCTCAAAATGCTCGGGGTTAGCCATTTTGATCAGCTAGCAATAGAGGGTGTCTGTCAGTAAATACTGACGGATTCACCCTTTTCCGTGAATTTTTGGAGAGCCCCCATGGGGCTTGACCGATTGGTTGATAAATCTGCCAGCAAATTTCGTTACCCTAAAGTTAGCCATCGACGTTTTAATGGATGCCTTCTCCGTTTCCTGGCATGGACCCCTAATTGGAACCCTACGGTAACCCGAATGGATCTCACCGAAAGTTTGAAAATGGCGGCTAAGACACTGACGGCGAATAAGCTGCGCAGTAGTCTGACGATGCTGGGGATTATTATTGGCAATGCCTCAGTCATCGCCATGGTCGGTCTGGGGGAAGGGGCTCAAAAATTTATTACTGAGCAGCTCCAGAGCCTGGGGCCAAATGTCCTATTTGTGGTGCCTGGCAGTCGAGAAACGCGGGAGCTAGGGTCGTTGGATGTGCCCAAAACGCTGGTGGTGGCCGATGCGGATGCGATCGCAAACCAAGTTCCCTCCGTGGTCGGCGTTGCCCCCGAAAACAGCACCCGAGGGTTGATTAACTACCGTAATCGCAACACCAACAGCAGCATAATCGGCACTAACCCAGACTTTCTCACCGTGCGCAGCTTTGAGGTGGCCCAGGGGCGCTTTATCAATGATTTAGACCTGCGGCGGCGTAGCAGCGTTGTGGTGCTAGGCGACACCCTGGCCGAGCGGCTGTTTGAAGGAGAGAACCCGCTAGGTAAACAAATCCGGATTCGCAACCTCACCTTTAACATCGTTGGCGTATTAGAGAAAAAGGGCTCTAACCTGGGCCTGGATTATGACGATGCCGTGATGGTGCCCATTACTACTCTGGCCAGTCGTTTGGTGGGGCGCACCTCCCCCTATGGCATTGAGGTCACGTTTATCTCAGTGTCAGCCAAGGATCAAGAGAGTATGCAAACCGCCCAGTTTCAAATCACCAACCTGCTGCGGCTGCGCCACGGCATCACTGACGACGACGACTTTTACATCAGCAGCCAAGACACTCTGCTAAATATCGCCAATACGATTACCGGCGCACTCACTCTGATGCTGGCCTCCATCGCCAGCATTTCCCTCGTGGTTGGCGGCATCGGCATTATGAATATCATGCTGGTCTCTGTCCGCGAACGCACCCAGGAAATCGGCCTCCGCAAGGCCATTGGCGCATCGCAGCAAGATATCCTGGTGCAGTTCCTGATTGAAGCCGTCATCCTATCTGCTGCCGGTGGGCTGATCGGCACCGCCGTCGGCGTCAGCGGCATTGTTCTGATTAGCTCATTCAGCCCCTTTCAAGCCGGTGTCTCCATGACCGCCATTTTCCTGGCTGTCGGCGTCTCTGGCGGCATCGGCCTATTCTTTGGCGTCGTCCCCGCCCGCCAAGCCGCCAAGCTTGATCCAATCGTAGCGTTACGGAGTGCCTAGATATGCCCTACGTCAGCGAACTCAGCCCAGGGATGCGGGTCTACGTCGATAACCAGGCAGAGCAAACCATCGTCACCACCCTCAGCAGCGGCCCTGGCCAGCAGCAGCAAAGCAGCAACCGCTTTACCACCGGCCCCTGGACCGCCCCCCCCGAGATCATCTGCGCCCCCGGTGGGATTGTCATAAAAATCTTCACCGCCCAGGGAGACCATACCATCCAGGTGCAGGGGAGTGCGATCGACCCAGCTGCTGGCACGGCCCAGTCAATGCAAGAAACTGAGCAGATGCCGGGGCCACAGCAGCCGATGCAGCCGATGCAGCCGATGCGCCCGATGCAGCCGATGCAGCCGATGACAATGGGCAACATGTCGATGAATATGGACCCCATGGAAATGCGTATGGGTAATATGTCGATGGCGATGGGCAATGACAGCGCGGCGGCTTCGAGTAATAGCGCCTCAAGCATCCAATCCTCAAGCAGTGCTTCTCGCGTCAACGTGTCTAGCACCGCCAGCAGTACTAGCCCCGCAAAATTCTGCACCCAATGTGGCATCGCCGTGGGCCCAGACGACCGTTTTTGCGCCCAATGCGGTCACCAGCTAAGGACGGATTGAGGTTGGGCAAGGGGAACTTGCCCCTACAAGCCTCCTCGCATTCCCTCATCTTTCTCCCCCTGCCTCCTCTGCGCCCCCTTCCCCTTTTCCCCCTTCCCCTATGCCAACCCTGATCAAATTCCACCACATTGCCAAAGTCTACGGCTCTGGCAATACCGAAGTCCGGGCACTATGGGACGTCGATATGAGCATTGAACAGGGGGAATACTGCTCGATCATGGGTCCGTCTGGGTCAGGCAAATCAACCGCAATGAATGTGATTGGTTGCCTTGATCGACCCACCTCAGGGGAATATTTCTTTGACAATCAGGACGTCGCCCAACTCGATGATGATGAGTTGGCCCATATCCGCAATCGCAAAATTGGCTTTGTCTTTCAGCAGTTTCATCTGCTGCCCCAGCTCACCGCGCTAGACAATGTCAGCCTGCCGATGGTTTATTCGGGGATACCCCCAGCAGAGCGCCACGAACGCGCCAGCGAAGCTCTCAAGCGGGTGGGCTTGGGCAGTCGGACCCATAACAAACCCACCCAGCTATCGGGGGGACAACAGCAGCGAGTTGCGATCGCACGCGCCATCGTCAATCGCCCCCTACTCTTGCTGGCCGATGAGCCGACCGGAGCCTTGGATACCCAAACCACGAAAGAGGTGATGGACATCTTCTCAGAGCTCAACGCCTCGGGCATCACGGTGGTGATGGTTACCCACGAACCGGAGGTAGCCCGACTGACTGACCGGATCATCTGGTTCCGCGATGGTCAGGTGATTAATGACCCTATGCAGCCGGGGGAGATTGGGCAGGTTGCGGTGAGTAGAGGGTAGAGAGTGGAGGGTAGAGGGTGGAGAGTGGAGGTTAGAGGAGATGGGGAAGGTGGAGGAGAAGGGGAAGGTGGGGGATGAGTTACCGACTCCTGACTACTCACCGGATTTCTGCCAACTTCGTCTGTAGGAATGACTACTGGGTGATCTTTACACGTTTCAAAATTGCATCCAAGACCTTCTGTGTCTCATGTTGCCAACCCAACCCATACTTAATCGACCCTTGATGTTCTATAAGTGGAACATAAATATTTAATTAACTTGTTGAGTGCTATAAGTTAATGGGCAATCTTGGTAGTGAGGAGCAGCTTTGATGAAACGAAATGTGCGTTTTAAGCCGCGTTTTAAACAATGGCTTCCGATTGTGACCGCCCTGGGACTTTCGCTTACCATGCCTTCTATCAGCACCGCCCAAGCCCTGTCTGTCGAGGCAGAGACCATTTTGCAGCAAGGGTTATCCTATGTGCAGCAGGGGGATTTAGACCGTGCGATCGCAAATTTCCGGCAGGCTGTTGAGCTAGCGCCGAGCGTCCCAGTTACTCATTACAATTTGGGCTTGGCTCTCCGCCAGCAAGGGCAGCTCCAAGAGGCGGCCAGCGCTTTTTGGCAGGCGGTCCACACTGACCCCAACTTTACCCTGGCCTATGTCAACCTGGGAGCAACCCTGCTAGATGGCAACAACCCAGAGCAGGCCGAAGAATATTTGCAGCAGGCGATTCAAGTAGAGCCGGATTTGGGCATCGCCCATTACAACCTGGGCCTGGTACAGCGCCGCCAAAATAAGCTGGCTGAGGCCTTTGAGTCTTTTCGCAATGCCGCTGAGTACAGCCCCCAAGCCCCCGAGGTGCATTATCAAATTGGGCTGCTATACCTGCAGCAAAACCAGCTAGAGGGCGCTGAGACTGCCTTTAACAATGCCCTTGCCTTGGATGATGCCTATCCCGAGGCCCACTACAACTTGGGTATCACCCGCTTTCGCAGCGGCAACCCCGAAGCCGCGCTCCCGTCTTTTGAGAGAGCCATTCAGCTTTATCCCGACTTTGGCCATGCTTATTATTCCGAGGGGTTAGCCCTGGCTGAGCTAGGTCGCCACGAAGATGCGACCACCAAGCTACAGCAGGCCCTAAATCTATACATCGCCCAGGGTCGCTCTGAGTGGGCCAGCAATACCCAGACGCAGATAGACCGCATTGGTGCTCTGCAACAGTAGCCTACAACCTTGGATGTGCTGAGGTTTATCTGAATTAAAGCCCCTCCTCGGCGGTAGTCGTCTATCAAAGTTAAATATTCGGGTTTGATGGTGAGTGCGCTGCGCTGGTGGGGTTGCTGCGCTCGGTGAGTGCGCTGCGCTGGGTGGGGTCGCTGCGCTCGGTAAGACACTATTGGCTTCAAACGCTTAATTTTTCACCCACTCACCTACTCACCCACTCACCTACTCACCCACTCACTCTTACCCGAAAATTTAAGGCTGACAGACTACTAGAAAGCATCCAGCTCAAAGGCATTTTCTTCGCCGCTTTCTAAGAGGGATAAATTGCTTTCAAGCTGTCGCCAGACCAGTGCGGCGCTTAAAAAGGTCAAGGGGGCTGCAGACCCATAGGCAAACCATAACGGAAATCCAAAGATGCCCAGACCTGATGCTAAAAAAATACAGGTCCCTGCGCAAATGCCGAAAAAGGGTAGCTGCAAATCAATGCCTTGCAGTTTTGCCAGTTTGCGAGCTGACCGTTTTTGATACCAGGCATCGAGTGACTCTTTGAGTACCGCTGCAAAGGCAGCCCCAGAGGTGACCGAGATCAGTAACCCAGCAACCAAAAAGAAATAGGGTGGATCAAATAAAAAGTACACAGGCGCTCCCTTCTGACTCTAATGTAAATGAATGTTAACCTCGCTTCATTATAGGGGGTGGTGGGCCTGTAAATCGGAGTGCTGCTATGGGTTTTTTCGCTCAGGTTGAGCCGTTAGATGCGGTCCTAAATACGGTGTCTAGCACCCCAGAAAAGCTAATTGCCTCGGCCATTGGCCTACTCGTGGTGCTGGCGCTGCGATTAATCACCCTGCGCTGGGTTAATGCTCAGATCGAAGATGCGCGGATACTATATCACTGGCGCAAGAGCATTGGCTACGTTAGCGGTGCGATCGCATTGCTGGTTGTGGGGCTTCCCTGGTTACCCGCCATTCGAGGGCTATCTACCTTTTTGGGCATCATCGCCGCGGGTCTGGCCGTCACCCTTAAAGAGCCCATTTCAGATATGGTCGGTTGGGCGTTTATCCTAGTACGCCAGCCATTTCACGTGGGCGATCGCATTCAGATTGGCGATCATGCCGGGGATGTCATCGACATTCGGATTTTTCAATTTACCTTGATGGAAATCGGCAACTGGGTTGAAACCGACCAGAGCACTGGACGAGTCATCCATATGCCGAACGGCAAAGTGTTTCAAGAGGCCATTGCCAACTATTCCAAAGGCTTTCAATACATCTGGCATGAAATCCCAGTCTTAATTACCTTTGAGAGCAATTGGGAAAAAGCCAAAGCGATCCTACACAGCATCGCCAACGAAAACGCCGAACACCTTAGCGACGCGGCCCAGCAACGGGTCCAAAAGGCGGCCCAAAAATATATGATCTTCTATGCGAAACTCACCCCGACGGTTTACACCTCGGTTAGAGACAGCGGCGTCCTACTCACCATTCGCTACCTCTGCGAACCCCGCCACCGCCGCGGCACTGAGCAATCCATTTGGGAAACGATTTTAAGAACCTTTGTCCAGCACGCCGATATTCAGCTGGCGTACCCCACCCAGCGGTTTTACACCACGCCTCAAATCTCGCCTGTCCATCACACAACCCCTGACAATGGTGGGAATTAAACGGGGTAACGGTGACTGTCGTTTAATATCTATCTTTGGAGGGTGGGCTTGCAAGTTTGTAGATCAAGGACTTGAGCCAGGGATACCGGCAGCTTAGCCCACCCTTGTATCTTCAGAACTAGGCATCCCGTCCCACCCTTGGCCCCTTCGCCCTTCCCCCCTTTGCCCTTCGCCTTTCCTCCTTTGCCAATGACCTCAGACACTGCCGAAACCTTTTACCAAAAAGGCATCCAACACGACGAAAAAGGGAAACCTCAGGCCGCCATTGCCAGCTACTCCCAAGCGATTGCCCTCAAGCCAGGCTACACCGAAGCGTGGATGCGACGGGGCCTGACCTGGATGTTACTGAATCAATTTGAACCGGCCATTGGTAACTTTAACCAGGCGGTGGCCCTGCGCCCAGAATTTGATCTGGCCTGGTATCTCAAAGCTTACTGCCATGCCCAGATTGGAGCTGATGATATTGCTCTGTTGTCCCTGGGTAAAGCGATTACGCTCAACCCCGAGCAATGGAACACAAGGGCCAGCCAGGAACCTGGGTTTGATAATCTGCGCCCCGATCCACGGTTTCAAGAACTAGTGGCCCAGTCATAAGTAGCGCGGATCGAGTCTTAAAAATCAATGCCGGTGGGTTTGTCTTCTGGGGGCGTAGGCGGTTCGACCGGTGCATCCGGATTGGTCACCGAGGGTGAAAGATTGTCTGTGGCTGGGGGCACGTCGGCGGGCGTGTCTGTGCCTTCATGATCCCGTTTGGCGACAGCGATCTCCGATTTGCGATCGCCTTTAGATTTAAGAACGCCATCCCAAGCTTTTTTAGGGCGAATTGAGGCCAGCATGCCTTTGATAAAAGAGAACAGCAACATTTGTCGCCTGATCACCTGCTTGCGTCGAAAGGTTTGCTCCTTGGCTTTGACATAAAATGACTCTGCTTCACCGTCGGTTGCCAGCTGTAGGGTTTGAGCCAATGTCATCTGCTCTCGCTGTCGCAGGTGATCGCTAAGCAACTCTCTCGTTGATGCCTGGGGTTCACAATACCAGGCACTTCTACTTAAGCGGGTCAAGGTCCCTAGCGCATTAGCCCGCTGGGTCGTGGTGGTTAAGCTCCAGTTATCGGCAAATAGGCTGACGATGGCAATCATTTGAGGCGAGCGATCAAACGCTGTACAGAGCTGAGCGTAGCAATGATGGGCCGGATGCCATAAAAGACGACTAAACTGCTGATTAAGCTTGCCTTGCTCAGCGGTGAGTAAGGTGTCATCTAGCGCCTCAAATCCAAGGGCGGTCAGGGCTTCGGTGCCTTGCTCAACCGCAAACTGATCCAGGGAAGGGTAGTCAGTAATCCGAGCCGCCTCAAAAATTAGTCCCCCAGGCAGCGTCTGCGTATATACCTGCCAGCGGGCAAGCAAGAAAATTATCCCGGTAGCCAGGACAGCAATCAGCCAAAGTGACCAAGAAGGCATAGGTGGGCTCAAAATAGCGCTAGGACAAAGGATACTAGCAGAGGTAGACGCAGGGCTACTCAGAAGCGCAAATAGTGTAACAAAGCTGCCGTCAGCTGCCCAGACAGCTGCAGCCGTCGTTGCAGATCGCCCAGGTGACGATAGGGGCCACTGTGCTGGCGATGGTGAAGGATCGCCCGGGCCAAATATAAATCAATGGCCGGAATCCGGAGCAATTGGGCCAGGCTTGCCTGGTTAACATTGACCGTCTCGGGCGCGATCGCGCTGTCCGGGTCATAGTAGCAAAACACTAAAATGGGTACCAGGGGCCGCAACCACTGCACCGAAGCCCCAATCGCTGCTGCCACATCCTCTATACAGGTTAGCGCTACCCCTGACCGGGTAAGTTGCACCAAAATTCGCCCCTGGTGGATTGAAATCCCCGGTAGTCGCAACCAATCATCTACAGTGGCTTGATTCACATCAATGCGCACCCCCAGCGCCACCGCCGCCTCGATCTCAGTCACCGATTGAAACCGATAATAAGGATCTTGCTGCAGCCTCACCCGCAGCGGATTCGCCTGAGCCTCCAAGCGGTCAAGTCCCTTAAGGACCTGCCTGGCCAGGAACGTCGTCAAACCTTTCTTCTTCCCATCGCCCATTAACCACTACCCACTTTTACCCACTACCGTTCGGCTGAGCTCACGCCGAAGCCCATTACCCACTCACCCATTCCCTATCTGATTCAAAAAATGCCGTCGCTTTTGCTCAAACTCATACTCCGACAGCAGTCCCTCCTGGCGTAGCCGCTCCAGCTCTCGCAGGGCCGTTGCGATCGCATCCACCTGCTGTGGTACCTGCTCCAACGAGTCTCTCAATGGGCGAGACTGTCCCATCGGTAAAGCCGGTCCACCGATGCCTTCCCAGAGATACCACAGCCCCTCAATGGCGCAAGCAATGCGAGCAATTTGGGTAAACCCGAGTAAAAAATAAATGGCGCTCCAGCCATATTGGCCGAGGTAGAGTTTATGCAAAAACGTCAGCGGCACCGGCGTCGGTTGAAAAGCGCCGACAAAAGCGAGTGCGATGGCAAGGCGTCTCCTAGGGAGAATCACGGAGCCTCGCTGCGGGAGCGTCGCCACGTTTTGAATTTGCTCAACTGACTTTTGCTCAACCACCCGTATTACTGCCAGTAACGATCTCAGAGGTGTCATGAATACAGACAACATTGCCCAAAAGAATGGCCAGACTTAGCAGTTATAGCGGGTGTTAAGCCAGTTTTGCTATCTATAATAGAGAAGCAAACGCAGGCACCCCCTAAAACCCTATCTAGCTACTTTAGTTTTTAGCTACTTTAGTTTTTGCGTGAGGGCAAACATCCGGTCTTAAAGGGAGCAAAGTTCTAATTCAAAACTGCTGAGTGGGTTATCAATCGACATCAGCTTATCAATAGATTTAGATAAAAGACCTAAAGTAAATTTTTTTGCTAAATCTTGCCGAAGTTTACCCAGACTGCACGTCTGTTTGAATGTACTGGTATAGAGATGGCAACCCGCAACGCTAATATCAACCCGCAACGTTAATATAAGTCAGTTCTGCATGGTAAACGCTGGATTTGAGAGTGAATGGATAAACCTGGCTGAGCGAGACCCCTATGCAGCCGTAGGCATCTCCGTGACGGCTGAAGATCGAAGAATTCTCAAACGCTATCGTCAGGTTGCCAAACTCCTCCATCCCGATAGCTTAGCGGGGCAAGACGAAACCACTAAAGCCTTTGCTAATCAAGTATTATCTCGGGTGATTAACCCTGCCTATCAGCGTCTCAAGCAAGAAAAAACCCGTTCAGAATCCCTGGCGACGATGCGATTTCGAGTTCGTCGCCTGGCCCGTACTGACCAGTTGCATCCCACCTTTGAGAGCGCCAAACAACTGCTTCGCATTCCAGAAGCAGAGATTGAAGTCTTTTATGAAAACGCCCTCACCCAGCTGGCAGAAAATCAATTTGACTCCCCGAACGCATTTTCAACGGCGCTAGAGCAGCTTAGCCAGCTCAATAACGTCTTCTTGCGGCGTAAGATGGGCGATGTCGTCATTCGCGAAAAGCGTCGGGGCCTCATGGCCGCTACGCCAGCCATGCGCAGTGAGGTTGAGACCCCTGAGCCAGACCCCCCAGAGATCAACTATGCCGAAAAATACGGCATTCGGGCTCGGGCCTATCTCAATCAGCAAAACTACGAAATGGCTATCCAAGAGCTTAGAGAAGCCCTTAAGCTTGAGCCCAACAACGCCGAGTATCATTCCATGTTGGGGCAAGCTTACTTTGTCAGAAAACAATATGGGATGGCCAAGGCCCATCTCAAACGCGCCAGTCAGCTTAACCCCAACCACCCGATCATCCGAAAGTATTTAGAAAAGATTGAAAAAATACAGCCTGGGGCCAAAAAAAGTTCCACGGGTCCCAAAAATAATGGGACCCGCCCTATGGCTAAGTCCCCTTCCCTCAAAGACCCCCGCAGCAGTTGGCTAGGGCGATTATTTGGCAAGCAATAAACCCACGCTACCCAACCTATTAACAGGTGAGGATATCTCGCCTTTGCGGATAGCCTGGTAAACTCCTAGGCTTATACGTATAAATGGTTTCAAGTGACCAAAGTTATATATCCCTGGGAGTGAATAATAAAATGGGGTTTTTTGATTCAGAGATTGTTCAAAAAGAAGCTATGCAGTTGTTTCAAGACTATCAAGGGCTGATGCAGCTGGGTAGCGAGTACGGCAAGTTTGATCGCGAAGGTAAAAAGCTTTTCATTGAGCAAATGGAGGGCATTATGGACCGCTACCGGGTGTTTATGAAGCGGTTTGAGCTGTCCGAGGACTTTATGGCTCAGATGAGTGTTGAGCAGCTCAAGACCCACTTGGGGCAGTTTGGGATGACCCCCCAAAAAATGTTCGAGCAAATGAACCAGACCTTGGAACGCATGAAGGCAGAAATCGATCCATAGCGCCATTTGCTATCGCTTGATCACCCATCGTTGGGTTAGCAGAGCGTTATGGACAGATAGCTCTCTACTATATGGGCTATATCCTTATGGGCGGATAAACTCTGACGGACGTCGGAAATTTTCCACGGGTGTATTTTGCAAAGCCTGGCTCATAAAGTCGCGCCATACCGGAGCCGCATATCCCCCGCCAGTCGCCCCTTTACCCATCGGAGTATAGTCATCGTTGCCAACCCACACCGCAGTCGCCAGCTGAGGCACATAGCCGACAAACCAGGTATCCCGATGGGACTCAGTCGTCCCAGTCTTGCCAGCCGCAGGGCGACCAATCTTAGCATTGGTAGCAGTCCCCTGCTCAATCACCCCTCGTAAGACGCTGGTTAGCGATGCCGTAGCCCATGGGTCAAGCACCAATTGGGGTTTGGGCGTGTTATCTAGCAGCAGATTGCCATCACTATCGGTTACCTGCATAATCAGCGTGGTGTCAGAATGCCAGCCGTTGCTGGCAAAGGTTGCATAGGCCCCCGCCATCTCCATCGGTGTCACATCCACAGACCCGAGGGGCAGTGAGATCACGGGCAAAATCGGGCTTTCAAAACCTAGGGTCCGAGTTACTTCAACCACGCGGCTAACCCCAACCGCTTGACCCAGCTTCACCGCAGGCACATTACGAGATACCTCCAACGCCCGACGCACCGGGATGCTGCCCATAAAGGTGCTGTCATAGTTTTTAGGGGAGTAGTACTCATACCCATCTGGATAAGTCACCGGCGAATCGCCGATCATGCTATCTGGGGTAAATCGCCCCGAGGCAAAGGCTGTATAGTACACAAACGGTTTAAAGGCAGAGCCCGGCTGACGCCGAGACTGTACCGCCCGGTTAAATTGGCTTTCTTCGTGATCGACACCGCCCACAATGGCTTTGACATAGTGGGTGCGAGGGTCAACCGCCACCAGGGCTAGCTGGTCAGCATAGGCCCCACTGCCAAAACGGTTGTGGTAAGCCCGCTGAATCGTTTTCTCAGCAATCTTTTGGAGTCTGAGGTCGATGGTGGTTTGGACCCGCATGCCCCCTTTGAGTACCGCCTCCTTACCAAACTTTTCCTCCAGCTCTTGGACCACAGCTTCGGTCACGTATGGGGCCTGGCTTGACCCAAACGACGTCACCCTGCCTAACTTCAGAGGCTGGCTTTTAGCCGCCGCTTCTTCTTCAGCAGAAATCCATTTGAGCTGACGCATTCTGCCCAGCACAATTGACTGGCGCTGCTTAGCGACCTTGTAATCAACGAAGGGGCTAAAGCCTTCCGGCGCTTGGATTAAACCCGCCATCATCGCCGACTCAGCCAGGGTTAGATCTTTAGCTGATTTATTAAAGTAACTCTGGGCTGCGGTCTCAGCGCCATAGGTATTGTGGCCCCAGTACACCTGGTTGAGGTAGAGTTCAAAAATTTCATTTTTCTCGAAAATCTGCTCGATCCGCAGCGCTAAAACCGCTTCGACCACCTTACGGCTGATCGCCCGCTCGGGGGTTAAAAACAGGTTTTTAACCAGCTGCATCGTGATCGTGGAGCCCCCCTGCACCGTGCTGCCTGCCTGGTAGTTGGCTAACAGGGCTCGACCAATACCCGTGGGATTAATGCCCTCATGGGTAAAAAAGCTACTGTCCTCGATGGCCAGCACTGCCCGCTTCAGGTGAGGAGAAATTTCATTTAGGTCTACGACATCTCGGTTAGCCTCATCGTGCAAACTATCTAGCAGCTTGCCATCCACGTCGTAGATATAGCTGGTTTCTGAGGGGATATAGTTTCTCAAGACGCGGACATCGGGCAAATTTCTAAAACTGATCGCTAAGCCTACCAACCCCCCTGCCAGCAATGCACTGGTGAGCATGGTCACCGATAGTAGCGAGGCTCCGCTAACTTGCAAAACGTCTTGAATGTGCTTCAAGATAGCGGGCGACTTAGTCAACCGAAGCTGTGGAAGGCCCGATGGTGGATTGTCAGTTCGAGATTGACGAATCGTATTGAATGCCACTGTCGTATTACGTCCTTATTAAACTGATTGAAAAACCAAACCGTTAAAGAGTTCTGAAATTATATAGATCAAACCGTCAGTAACGACACTTTCCTGAGAGGCTATGATTTCTATAAAGAAATTTGGCAGCTAGTTCACTGCCTGAAAGCGATTCCCAATGAGTGCTTACAGGCTACCCACCGGATAATCAGAATGAACTCTACCTAAGTTAACCGTAAAAATTTTGGTAGGTTTAGTAACTGGTACCAAGATCTAGTCCTGACGACGGGAGCCTCCAAGGGTGTAATTTACCGTCACTATAGTTGATCCCTGACAAATGTCGAGGTTTTTTCGAAAACTTACGCAATATTGGCAGATAGCCTTAACCCAGTTTCAACCCCCGACATTGTCCTTAATAGCACAACATTTCTAACCTCCTCTAACCACCATGACGGCTGCTGCAAACATCCCGCCTGTGTCTCCCCCCTTCTCAGACGATCTGCATTGGATTTATCGAGGCATCACCGAGGTTTTTCCCGATCAGCCCGAGTCCCAAGACCCTGATGAAAATCTGATCAAACGGCTGCAAACCACGGATCGTCCCCTGCGGATCAAGCTGGGGATTGACCCCACTGGCTCCGAAATCCATTTGGGTCACAGTATTCCGGTGCGCAAGCTGCGGGCATTCCAAGACGCGGGTCATACGGCTGTGCTGATCATTGGTGATTTTACAGCCCGCATCGGCGACCCCACGGGCAAATCGGACGTACGCAAACAGCTGAGTGAGGCCGAGGTCAAGGCCAACGCTGAGACCTATTTGGCGCAGGTGCGCCCCATTCTAGACTTTGACACCCCGGGTCGGTTAGAAATCAGATACAACTCGGAGTGGCTATCGGGCCTTGATTTAAGCAAAATTTTAGAGTTGCTGGGCACCATGACGGTGGGTCAGATGCTGGCCAAAGAGGGCTTTGCCAATCGTTATGAGCAGGGCAGCCCTGTATACCTGCATGAGTTTCTCTACCCGCTGATGCAGGGCTATGACTCCGTGGCGGTTGAGTCAGATGTCGAACTCGGCGGCACAGACCAAAAGTTCAACATTGCGGTGGGGCGCGATTTGCAGCGGCACTTCGGTATCACGCCCCAGTTTGGTATGTTGCTGCCGCTGCTGCTGGGCACCGACGGCACCCAAAAAATGTCGAAGTCTCTGGGTAACTATGTGGGTTTGCAGGAAGACCCACTGTCGATGTATTCCAAGCTTGAAAAAGTGCCAGATGCGCTGGTCAAAAGCTACTTTGAGCTGCTGACTCGGCTACCCCTCGACACCCTACCAGACAACCCACGGGATTGCCAAAAGCTGTTGGCAATTGAGGTCACTAGCCAGTGCCATGGTGTGGAGGCTGCCAAACAGGCTCAGCAAGATGCTATCACCCTTGTCCAGGGAGATGCGGGGGCCGCCGAGGCCGTGCCCGAATTTTCCCTGGGTGGAGTCAACTTCCCCGCCAAGCTGTTTTATCTGCTTGGTGCAACCCCCCTATGCTCCAGCAGCAGCGATGCCCGTCGGCAAATCAAGGGCGGTGCCGTCAAACTAGAGGGTGAGAAAATAGACGACCCCAATCTGACGTTTGAGATCCCGGATGATTTGGTGGGGAAAGTGTTGCAAGTGGGGAAGAAGAAGTTTGTGAGGTTGGTGGAATAGGGTGAAAGGGGAAGGGGGAAGGGCAAAAGGGCGCATAGCCCAAGGGGCATTCAAGAAAAGCGTCAGCCCTAGCGGAGCCATACCCGAAGGCTTATTGCCCGCAGGGCTATAAGGGGAAAGGCGGAGGGTAGGGATAAAAGATTATGGGTGAGCAAATTGCAGACAGGATTATTGTGCCGTTGGACGTGGCTAGTGAGGGGGATGCGATCGCAACTCTCAACCGCCTCCCCCAGGTAACTTTCTGGAAGGTTGGCCTGGAGCTATTCGTCAGCTGCGGCCCCACGATTTTGGAGCATCTTAAGGAGCGGCAAAAACGCATCTTCCTCGATCTTAAATTCCACGATATCCCCAATACGATGGCCGGGGCCTGTCGCGCCGCCAGCCGCTATGGCGTCGATTTAATCACCGTCCATGCAACGGCGGGCAAGGTCGCTCTGCAAGCAGCCCAGGCGGCGGCGCTGGAGGGGGCAACGGCAGCGGGCTGCTCCCCCCCCAACCTGCTGGCGATCACCGTCTTGACCAGCATCACCCCCCGCGCCCTGGCCTTTGAGCTTAAGCTGCCGCTGGAGCTGACAGACTATGCTCTGCAAATGGCGCTGCTGGCGCAAGAGAGCGGCCTGGGCGGCATCGTTTGCTCCCCCCAAGAGGCCGAGCAGCTGCGATATATTCTGGGGGATGATTGCTTACTTGTATGCCCTGGGGTGCGCCCAGATTGGGCCAATTTGGGTGATCAAAAACGCACCCTGACCCCCGCCCAGGCCATCAAAGCTGGGGTAGACTATCTGGTAATTGGTCGCCCCATCACCCAGGCGACGGACCCCAAAGCCGCTTTTGAGAAAATTTGTGAGGAGATTGCCGCAGCGTGATGGTGAGAACCTTGCTCAAGCTCAGCCTTGTTAACCTCAGCCTCTTGGTCGGCTGCCTTGGCGTCCCCCCTATCGCCCTTGCCCAAGAAACCCTGGTCCCTGCCAGTCTATCCTTGCGCCCCGACACTAGCTGTCCCGAAGACATTAGCCAACTCACAGAGCTGCTGACGCGAGACTTGCCCAGCTATACCAATCGAGTGCTGCAACGCAGCCTGGGCGAGATCCGTACTGATTTTAGCACCCCGGCCCTCGATCAGTATCGCCCGGCCCATGTCCTCCTTGCAGGGCAAACTGAGCTTGTCCCGCTGGACATCACCGATCGGGTTTACACCACATCACCGACGGCAGGTGACTCCCTCGCACAGATCTTTTTCACCACCCTTGAGCGAGAATATAGTGGCACCCGAGCGATTACGTTGCAGCACCTGCACTGGGCATTTTTAACCCCCAGTGAGACCGGCTGGCGACTGGCATTTATGTTCTCCACCCTCGACGACCCCACCCAGCCAGATCCCATCCTGCCGCCGCGAGAGAGCACCCTCGGCAGCATTGGTCAGGCCGTCAAACTTTGGCTCCGCGATTGCCGAACCGGCAATATCTATCCCGAGATAGTCGAGAGCGACGAGTTTGAGCCCATAGAGCTACCCTAAGTTTATAGTGGCCTTTATGCCTGACCGATTCTGAGCTGACTGTCTTATC
>JBCCRZ010000058.1:0-15928 GCA_039200855.1 Cyanobacteria bacterium P01_D01_bin.44
GAAACTCCTTTTCTAAACCTTGGCCACATCTAGACGCATAGGCCACCCTGGGAAAACCGCCAAGTCAACAGGTATGGGTTGGAACGGCATCCATGACGAATTGACAAGAATCTATACACTTGGATACACGAAAAGGCATTAATGAGGCATTTCCGATAGGAATATTGCTATTGAAACCAATATGATCTAAGCCTACATGCCCTTTAGTGCGCAGGGATACTGTGACACATATTTTTTCAAAATCTTAAAATCGTAGAGATAATTTTCCGTGGGAGACATTTTTACGTAGCTATTGAGACGTCTTGTATCATTAATTACTTGAAAAATATCGATAATGCCTTAGTATTTAAGCTGAAATGATTAAGTTAAACGTACTATTTGTCAAAGTTGACAGTGATGGAGTGATTAGCTAACAGAGAACGCTTGTTTAGTAGAGAGGTAACACCATGATCGCAGAAGGCACCTATCGACAGGCTGAGTTGATGAAAGGCGTGCAAAATAAAACTTTCATTAGCTCAAATTTGGCGGGTACAGACTGGGCCCACTTGGGCGTGGACCTCTGTGGCTTTCGTTTTGTAGGGGGCAGCCTCAGAGGGGCAAATTTCCAAGGGCTGTCCCTGGACGGTGTCAATTTTGTGGGCGTTGATCTCACCGAGGCCAATTTTAGCTTTACAACCCTCAAAAGAGCCCGGTTTGCCCAATCTCGATTAGAAAGCGTCAATTTTGATCATGCTGATTTGGGGCAAGCCACCTTTCATCAAGTAAATCTGCGCTGGGGGCAGTTCAAATATTCGAGGTTAGAGGCTGCCCTGTTGCAAGATGTCGATCTTTTCCATGCAGCGTTTTCCTATGCAAACCTACACCGGGCCTTTTTTAAGCGGGTCAGTCTCAAGAGCGCCAATTTACGCAAGGCAACGCTATGCAAGGCGCGCTTTCAATACGTAGATTGTTGGGGTGCCCATTTGCCCGACGGGCGTCAGGCGGGTAGCAGTGTGGACCTCAATGCATTTACTCACTGCGGTAGCTGCCGTAAAACCGTCGATATCGAGTTCAAAGCCCTTCCCCAGTAACGGCAGTAGTCAGAGACCTGGCTTCTGGTTTAACAGTCCTTACACGAGAGTTACCGAAGGCTTGAGTTCTAGGCTTTATCAAATTGTTCAATTTGAGTTCGTAACCACTTAGCATCTATGGCGGATAGCGAGGGTGGTGGCGGGCTCCGACGATAATCTACAGAAAGATCGTAGGCGGCCTCTTCGTAGATATCGGCAAGGGCACTGGGTAGATCTAGCGGTACGTCTTCGTCAGGCTCTTTTAGCGGCACTGGCACAACCGGCAAAGTATCCTGCAGGGCAATGGGCCACAGCGCAATCTGTTTTGATTGGGCTGTGGTTAGCGCCACACAGTAGGCACTTTTAGGCAAGCGGGGCTGCGCAAACGGACGAGCCCCCCGACGCAGCAAATCGATCTCTAAAAGATGAACATTCGCTTCATAAAGGCGCTGGCGCTTTTGGCGATAGGCCGTTAGCCCGGGTTCACGCTTGTTGACGGGGGATAAAATTTCGATACTGGTGATCAACCGATTTTGAGCCACATCCCGAATCTCAACGGTGCTTAAACGCACCGATACCGGCTGAGTCACCGGCAGCATCAGACCGGGCGGCGTCATGGTCAACGTTTCTGACCGAGATGTAGACACTGGCCGATCGGATGTCGATGCAGATTTTAGAACCTCCACATCAGGATAAAGAATGCCAATTTCCCCTTCTGGATTGGGATCTTCTGCCAGGTAAATATCAAGCCGCGCGGTATATCTAGGCCGCAGCAAAGGCGTCAGCATGCGGCGAATTTTGTTAGCCAGCGCATTGTGAACATCTGGCCACAGATAGCCTTCGAGGTAGGGATCCATGCCAGGAAAAGGAGACGCCATCAGGCGAACAGCTCACGCAGCGTAGTGCCGAACCCAGGCAAAGCGTGAGTCGTCGAGAGAGTGTCGCCAGCACTGTAGATCTGCTGTCCCTCAGCGGTGACGACGATGACCCACTGGCTTTCTGGATAGATCAGCCAAACTTCTAAACCGCAAGAGGTCAGGTATTCCTTTGCTTTGAGAATGACCTCTTCGGCAAGATCGGTCGGGGACACAATCTCAGCGCTTAGCGGAAAACTCTGTGGTAGAACTTTAGCGTCCCCGTACTGAGCGAGTAAGTCAGGCGTAAGGTAAGCAACATCGGGTGAGCGTCCTTGCTTTTGGGTGCGACAGGGTACATCTGTGTAGACTTCACCGCCAAGCCCTTGATTGTCTTTGTAAACCCCCCAGAGTGTACTTAGTCGTCGCTGCAATTTGCTGTGCTTTAAAGTCATGCCTGTTTTTTCAACAAGTTCTCCATCTACCCACTCTGTGCTGTTGGGTGGGTTTTCCAGCCAATCCTCCAGGCTATGAGGTACAGCATAGACAGGAACAGCAACCACAGACTCACCTCGCTAATACTTACTCTCTAGTCTAACCGCCTTTTTTCATCCGCTTGACGGTGCTCATGTATTGATTCAAAAAGGGTAGGCCACCGACGGCGGGTAAGAAATATCGAGAGGTGCAGAGGAGCCCTAGGGCTGCGCCTGTGGCCGAGCCGAAGTAAGGGGCATAGAGGGCCACCAGGGCAGCGTCGCGGGTGCCGACCCCGGCAAAGGTGAGGGGTAATAGACCTGCCAAAATCGCTAGGGGCGATAGGGCAAAGCTAATCAGCGGGGGGGCCCAGGCATTCAGGGCCAAAATGAATAGCCAGATTTGCAGCAGGTGCAAAAACCAGACAAACACCGACATGCCTGCTACTCGGGTCAGTTGGCTGGTGTTGCCCCAAAAGTAATCGTGCATCTCTCCCCAGGAAGTTTGCAGCTTTTTGAGCTTTTCGCCAATTTTCTTAGGGGCAATGCGCCGAGCGGCGAGGAAGAAAAACTGGGCAAACTGTTTGGACCCCAGCATCAATAGCCCAAGGGTAAGTCCGCCGAGGATGCCTGCGGTCATGGTCCAGAAAAAGCCGTCTTTTTGGGGATACAGCAGCAGGCCAAAAGCGCACCACAGCAGCAGTGACAACATATCGCAGGCTTTCTCAAACACCACCACCGAGAGGGAGAGCGACTTGCTCATGTGGCCCCGCTCGCCCATGAAATACGATTTGGCGATGTCGCCCATCTTGGAGGGCAACACCATATTCAAGACACTCGCGGCCAGGATCAGCTTATTCGCTTCCCAAATACTTAGCTTTGAACCCGGCGGCATCAGCTGCTTGAGTCGCCATCCGGTAAAGAAGGTGATCGGTACCACCATGCCCAGGCTGACCACCATCCAGAACTTGTTAGAGCTGCGAAACACCTCCAGCAATCCTTGAAAGTCAATCTTGGTATAAAGAATGATCAGGATGACGACGCTGACAAAAATTGAGATGGCACGCTTCATAGCTGACGCTCCAGTTTCAAGGGTTGACCGGGGGCAAGCTGGCGAACCTGGGCGGTGAGGTCTTGCCAGGGCTGCAGCTGGGCGGGTTGGAAGGTGCGACTCATAACCACATAAATCGAGGTTTGGTCACCGCCTAGTCCAGCGGTCATGACGCTGTCCCAGCTATCGGCGGTGAGTTCGTCGTTCACAATCCACTGGTTGCCTTGCCATTGAAAGGTGCGTTTAAACCGGAAAGGAGCGGCGGTTTTGCCGGTAATCAGCATTTTTTGCAGCAGCTTGCGGATCAGGTTGGGGAAGAACCGCCCCACCGTCAGCATCACCACCCGCAAAATCATCAGGTTCAGCGGGGTCATCTGTTTTTGCTTCGCCCAGCCGAGAGCACCTGAGATGCTGATTTGATCGGCCTGCACATCGTATTCGTAAGGCCCGACTAGATGGCCCACCGCATTTTTGAGTTTGCCGCCGTCGCGCACCTGGAGTGAAAACTGGGTGTCAGACATGACCAGTCGGCCCTCGCGGAAAAACTTAAAGGCACCGCCCTTATTGAGGGCTAGATAGAGCTTGGTATCGGCCCGCTCATCGACAAGAATTCGAGCTTCGGGGAGCCAAACCCGTCCTGGTTGGGCCGGTTTTGTGGGGGGCCGCTCGTCAACAAAATCTTTCCAGGTGAGCAAATAGTTCCAGGTGTGGTGTCCGACGATATGGTCATCGGCATAGCAAGACCCCAGTCCGTGGTCCAGCCCCTTCAGGAAGCGATCGTTAATGCTCAGGGCCTCAGGCATCCATCGGCCTACTAGCTCAAAGCCGTGGGGGAAATAGTTGTAGGTGTTGCGGCTGGTATATTCGCCGCCGTAGGAGCCGTCGGGGTGGACAAAGTGAGAGGCGAGGATAACGCCTTTTGCGATCGCATCTTTCAGCACATTGCTTGGACTCAGCTCATACACCCGCGCCAAACAAGAAATCGTTAGTGTGTGATAGCCCGGATCACAGCCCTCATATTCTTGAAACCACCCTTCTGGGTTTTGCCAGGAGAGCACCTGGGATAGCCGCTGCTCAATCGCCCCTGTCCATTTGTCGGTTTTTAATAGTCGCGAGGCCAGCTCCAGACACAGCACGATCAAGGCCTGGTGATTGGTCAGCCGACCGCTTTCCTGGTGATGGGCCAGCCAGTCCGCCCGCGTTTCAAAAAACTTTAGCGCCGTATCGCTATTGAGCTTCAGCAGGCGGTAGCTTTCTAAACAAGCCAGCAGCGAAAACGCCGCTGCCCCGCCCGCCCGCTCAAATGGGAAATAATCATCACAGGAGCCATCCGGGTGAGCGCTTTTAGCCGCGTAGAGAATCCCTGCCTCAACCCAGTTTTTAATCGCAGGCTTCTGATAGTAAGGGTTCTCAGGCAGTGGCATATCGTACACCAGCGCCAGGGGCCAAACAAACTCCTGGGACATGCCACTGGGGAAGTCAATAATCTTGTACTGCCAAAAGTTGCGATCAAAACAGCCATAGGTGGGGC
Source organism: Cyanobacteria bacterium P01_D01_bin.44 (assembly GCA_039200855.1). Taxonomy (GTDB): domain Bacteria; phylum Cyanobacteriota; class Cyanobacteriia; order Phormidesmidales; family Phormidesmidaceae; genus SIO4C1. The sequence continues at coordinate 4,959 of JBCCRZ010000058.1, forward strand.
TATGGGGGTTGCGGTCCTGCAGGGTAAGGATTTTAGGAATTTGATCGAGGGCAGCCTGAGCGAATAAGTCTTTCATCTTTAAGGAATCATAATTAATTTTGTAGGGTGGGCAGTGCCCACCTATCAAACGTTTTGAGTAACAAATAACGAACGGTGGGCACTGCCCACCCTACCCCATCTCCCTCTGCTCCCACTGCCGTTCGGCTGAGCTCACGCCGAAGCTCACTACTCTCTACCCACCATCTCCCTTTTCCGCTGTCGCCGAATATGGGATTCAATCTCAGCCCGTCGTAATCGCAATTGAACATCCTCTAATAACTTTCGGTTGACTGACATCAGATCCGCCACCAAACCGATCACCCACAGCTGGAAGCCAATCAAAATTAGGATGGCTGAGAAAATCAGGCTAGGGACATGGGAGCGCCCGGTTTGTTCAAACAAGAAAAGGTAGAGCCACATCCAGCGTAGCCCCAGCAGTAATCCGAGGGCCATTGGCACGCCCCCCACCAGGGTAAAAAATGAGAGGGGGCGATAGGTAATAAAAATTCGCAGAATCGTGAACAGCGATCGCTGCACGTAGGAGGCGATGCTTTTGACTAGTCGAGAGGGTCTCAAATAGCCGTTGGTGCGAATGGGAACTGATGCCACTGCCATACCCTTTTGCCCGGCCTGGATGATGGTTTCAAGGGTGTAGGTGTATTCGTTGAAGACATTGAGCTGCATCGCTGCGTTGCGGCTCAATGCTCGAAAACCGCTGGGGGCATCCGCCACGTTGGTTTTACTGGCGACCCGTACGGCCCAGCTGCCCATTTTTTGTAAGACTTTCTTGATCGGGGAGAAGTGTTTGATTTCGAGAATAGGGCGCGCGCCCACCACGATCTCAGCGCTGCCGTCGAGGATAGGCTCGATCAGTTTAGGAATATCTTTGGCGTTGTATTGGTTATCGGCGTCGGTGTTGACGATGATATCGGCCCCGGCCTTGAGGCAAGCTTCTAGCCCCGCCATAAAGCCCTTAGCCAGGCCCTGGTTGTGATCAAAGCTGACAACATGATCAACGCCCCACTCGCGGGCGACATCTACGGTCTTATCGAGACTACCGTCGTTAATAATGAGCCACTCGACCTGATCGACGCCGGGGACTTTGCGGGGCAGCTCCGCTAGCGTTATCCCCAGGGTGGCTTCTTCGTTATAACAGGGGATTTGGATGATCAGTTTCATAGGACTTGCATTAAGGCGCTTTGATGGACTCTAAACCACATTCGGTATGAAACCTTGAGGGTTCTCCCCAATGGCAGACAAGGGCTGTGGATGTGGCATGTTTCATTAACCAGGTTGCCCTATTTTTGATGAATGCCAATACCCTCGCCAACTTCTTTTCCAACAGCGGTGTAAAAGCCAGAGCCCAGTAGCGATGAGCAGGGCTGCGATCGCAAAGCCAACCCAAATTGGCAACCCCGCTGCGGGCATAAACCACCACCATACCGCCAAAATCCTCAAGAGCTCAGCGGTGGCAAGCTGCCCTGGGCTGGGCGGTACCCCTGCCCCCGAGAGAATTTCTGAAATCGGCGTGGTGAAGGCAGCTTGTAGCTGCCGAAAGGTGGCCCCCCAAATATTAAATAGGGGTGCCTGGGCAGGATCGCCCCAGAGTGAGAGGGTTTGCATCAGCTGGGCCGTGCTCAGATCAGCTACTTCAGCGTAATAGCGTTGGTAAAACGCCACCAGAGTGGGGGCATTCACTATAAACCCCAGGATGATCAGTCCAATCAGGGGCATGCGCCAGCGCTTACCCAATAGACCAACGGTGACCATAGTAGCGGGTATTGTGGGCACTAAAAATCGCGGCCCCCAGTTCCAACCGTTAAAGTCCCAGCCGCTATGGAGCAGCCAAAAGCTAGCGATTAAGCCAAAAACAGCGACAAATTCCGCTTTTTGCTGACGCCACAGCACCCATAATCCCACCAGGGCTAACAGCGTCGGCGGACAATACAAAAATAGACCGCCCCCGGCCCCCGGACTGATTAACTGGCCTAAAGCCCGCATTACAAAACCGTCGAAGCCAAATTGGGAGGCATCTTGCCCGGACGAGGTCCAGGAACCAAACCGCACATAGTTATAGAGCAGATAAAGTCCAGTCCCTACCCCGGAGCCGACGCAGGGGGCACACACGCGCCACCAAGCTTCGCGCCGGATCAAGAAATATAGCGACAAGACCGGCCCTAGCAAAATGCCAGCAGGTTTAGTCACGATCGCCAGTGCAGCCAGAATACTGACCCCGATATGGGCGCGGCGAGATGACATAAATGCCCAATAGAGCGCCAGGGTAAAAATAAACGACAGCAGCGGCTCAGCAAAAAACTCTCGGGCGTACACCAGGGCGGTGGTGCCAAAGGCAAACCCAATCGCCGCCCAAAAAGCCCCTCGCTTTTGCCCTCCTAGCCGCAGTGTTAGCAGGTAAACCAAAACAGCAGTGGCCGCCGTCAGCAAAATATTCAGGACCAGGGCGCAGGTGGCTGAGGTATATTGCACGGGCAAATTGAGCAAGTTGCCAATGACCAAACCTACAGCGACGAAGGGGGCTGCCACGATTGGCAGCAGCGGATAGCGAATGGAGTAGTACTGACCGTCGTGACCCAAGATGCCGCCTGAGCCCTCGGGGACGGTGAAATTGCCTTTGGTGATTAGAGACCGTGACATATTCAGCATGTCGTTGCCGTCAACGCCCCAAATCCCAGGCTTTAGAAAAGCCAAATAGATCAGCACAATGCCCACAAAGAGACAGATGAGCAGGCCCATCAGCCCTGGCTCTTTGTCTCGCGCTATCCCAAAGCGGGACGATATCCCCATTTGCCCTGCCATGCTTGTATCACTGACGATGATGTACAACTCTGGTCACATCGCTCATAACACTGAGTATAGGTAAACCTATTTATGTAAAGAGCGATGATGTACAACTTTGGTCACATCGCTCACAACACCGAGCACAGGTAAACCTACTTATGTAAAGAGCGATGATGAACTTCCTTCAAAATGCCCGCTCTGCCAGTCAATCGCGCAGTTCAATACCTGTGGGCCTATTCTCGAGAATAGCGGCTGGGCTGACTCGACAAGCAAAGCTCTAATAAAGAGACGTTGATACGTCTGTGAAGTTTGGAAAAAGGGGGAGCAGAGGGAGATGGGGGAGCAGAGGGGGATTTTGGTGCCATGGTTGCAATCCCTCGTGGTTGCTCTGTGATAGGGCATTGCATGAGCCAGAAACCTCAGGGACAGTACCCATGTGCCCCCCTCTGAGAGATGGTCTAATCGTGCCAAAGGGCGATGCCGCCTAGGAGCCCCATCACGTTAGGCACGATTTTGACATTGGCGGGGAGATCAAAATTAATGCGTTTGGTTTCGCCACCGCCGATGTATAGGTGGTCATAGTTAAACAGATGATCCAGAGATGCGATCGCTTTTTTCAGTCGACGATTCCACTTCTTGGTCCCGTCGGATTCCAGGGCGGCCCGGCCCAAGAGTTCTTCGTAGGTCTGCTTTTTGAGAAAGCGATGGTGAGCCATCTCTAGATTGGGCACCAGTTTGCCATCGACAAATAGGGCTGAGCCAAACCCGGTGCCCAGGGTGACCACCAGCTCGACACCCTGACGTGAGATCGCCCCTAACCCTTGAATATCAGCGTCGTTGGCCACGCGCACGGGTTTGTCGAGCTGCTGGGCCAGCTGAGCGGCCAGGTCAAACCGCTGCCAGCTATCGTCCAGATTCACAGCGGTGTAGATCACCCCTGAGCGCACGACCCCCGGAAAGCCAACTGAGACGCGGTCAAAGGTAGGCTGAGTTGCGACCAGGGTTGTGATCGCATCCAAAATAGCCTTGGGCGTAGCTGGGGAGGGGGTCTTTAGACGGGCCCGCTCTCCCAGGGCGTTGCCCTGCTCATCTAGCAGCATGACTTTGATGCCGCTGCCGCCAATATCAACGGCTAAGGTTTTGATTGATGTTTGCGACGCCGCTGGTTGCTGAGCCTGAGGTTGTGCGTCATTTAGATCGACGGTTTCAGTCTGCCCACTTTGGGCTTTTGCTGGCTCAGCAGCCTCTATCTTCTCGCGTCCGTTGGTCGCACCGGATGCCCTATTGATGGCTTCATCTTGGATCATGACGTTATACACAAACTAACTTACTGGGTAGCATCGCGCCTCCACCGCTGGGGGGGCTCAAAATGATAGATATCTTTTAACACCTGCACCCAGCCCTGTACTACGGAGGCCATAATCTGATCGCCTTTTTCACGGCTGGCAAGGGTGGCATCTCCAAGTACGCCGCTGGCGCTCAGGTCGCGGGTTGTCCAGGCAAAGGGCAACTTACCTTCCATACTGAGTAGACTGTCCTGGGGCAGCCCGTGGGGAAATTCTTTGACCGCTTTTTCCATGTGGACCTGGTCTGGCAAGATCGACAACATGACGCTGGTTTCGGCATCTCCGGCATGGATGCCCTCGGCTTTTTCGCGATCGCTCAGGAGCTGCCCCGCGCTGTGGGGAGCCCGCCATACAAAGAGTGGAAACAGGCAAAAATCTTCGTACTGCTGATGCAGATCTCGGGCGACGATTTCGATCACCTGGGGTTGTCCACCGTGGGAATTGATGAAAATGAGTTTTCGAAACCCGGCTCGATAGATGCTCTCGGCTACCTCCGTGAGTACCGCCATCAGGGTCGAGGCTGAGAGGGTCACCGTGCCTGGAAAATGCCAGTGCTCGTTTGATTTGCCATAGCACAGCGGTGGTAGGCAGTAAGCCGGGATCGCTTCAGGCAACTGCTCCAGTGCCTGACCGATGACGGCGGTGCCAATGGCCGTATCCACGACCAGCGGTAGATGGGGGCCATGTTGCTCAATTGCCCCGACCGGCTGAATGATCACGGTATGAGCTTTATTGGGCATATCCCGAATATCTTGCCAGGTTAGGTAGGGAAAGAACCGGGTTGGGGGGATGAAACCGTGGAGCATAGGGGGATGGGTAGAGGGTGGTCGGTGGTGGGTGGTGGGTAGAGAGTGGTGGGCGAAAGGCCCATAGCCCAAGGGGCATTCAAGACAAAGTGTCAGCCCTGGCAAAGCCGTGCCTTTTAGGCTATTGCCCGCAGGGCTATAGGGGAAAGGGGGAAGGGGGACAGGCGGTGAAGAAGGGTCGATTAAGTCACTGATGATCGGTGGCTTTTTCTCTCGCTTTAAGCTCAGCTTTTAGGGTTTCCTTAGTGGCGACATCTATCTGACTCCAGGGGGTGTCGGTCAAGGCTCCCTGGAGGGCGTACAGCAGGTTAAAGGTGGCTGGGTAGCCTGCTAGCCTAACCCAACAGTAGGCTTCAATGGGACCTAAGGTTTTTAAGTCATCTGAAGTATAAATATTTACGGCATTCAGCCATCGAATACTGACTGCTCCCAGATTCTTGAGCTGCTGAAGCGATATCATGCTTATGTCTTGCGTCAAGGTTTCGTGACTTTTTGGCGGTCTTTCAGGCGTTAAAAAGGTTGACAATTAAACTTTAAAACTGTATCTTATTTTACAGAAAGTAAATCGTTCATCCTAACTACATCCTCTGCTACTCTTTTAGATATCGTTCTAACTGATTGGTGTCTTTTGGGTTCAGATTGATCATAGGACGGAAGTAGGGTTAAGCATCTGACCAGTGGTCAGTCCCCCCGAAGGAACGCGCCTCCCCCTAAACTCTCTACGTTGTTTTTTAAAGAGGCGAAAATGATGAATCTGTCTTATCGTGGTATTAAGTACACATCAGCTAACCAGTCAGTTGATGTGATGGAAAGTGAAGCATTAGGGCGCTATCGCGGTGCTACCTATCGCATCAAACAGGTTACAAGTGTCCCTGCTCAATCGCGGAGTAAGGGGCTAGTATACCGGGGCGCGGTTGTTCGATAAGGGTTAGAAGGAATTTCTAGGAGTAGGATATTTCTAATCTTGACAACCTAGCGTCTTTGGAATTAGACAATCTTGTTGCTCCAAAGCGGTTCTTGTTGGGCATCCCCCTTAGGGGGATGCCTTTTTGTATGGATGGTGGGGCGTGGGTTAGGGAAAGTCAGCACTGTGAGCGGTGCTGCTGGGTAAGCGTTAGTGGTGCGTTATTCTGAAGTGATGATGTTCACTAAGGGCAGATAAAGCCTGTGTTTGGCTTTCTATTGGGGTTACTAATCGGGTTAGGGGTGCTGCTGGTCTATAGGACTCGCTATGATGCCAAACTTAAGTCTTTGCTGGGGCGTATCCAAAGTCAGTCGGCCTCGGTGGTGATGCCCTATGAGTCGCAAATCGCCAGTGCGATCGCAACTCAAACCAATCAAGTTAATGCCCTCAATGCCCAGATCGATGACTTTCGCCAAATTTTAGCCCAAGCACCTATTGGGTATCTCTACATTGATGAAGAAAATCGATTGTTGTGGTGTAATGCCCAGGCCCAGAAGCTGCTGGCCATAGAGCAGCCGCCAGATTTTGATCCGCCGCGTTTGTTGCTGGCGGTGGTTCGGTCCTATGAGCTTGATCATCTGGTAGAGCAGACTCGTCAGCGCCAAGGGGTTTGTCAGCAAGATTGGACGCTACGCTCAATTTCCCCCGACCCGGCTAATCTCTCAGAGCGTCCGGCCTATCCGCTGCGAGGCTATGGGGTGTCTTTGCGCGATGGCCACGTGGGGATTTTTTTAGAAAATCGCCAAGAAGCGATGACCTTAGCTCAGCAGCGAGATCGCTGGACCTCAGATGTAGCCCACGAGCTGAAGACACCCCTGACGTCGATTCGGTTAGTGGGGGAGACGCTGCGATCGCGAATTGACCCGTCCCTATCGCGCTGGATCGATCGCTTGCTGAATGAAGTCTCTCGCCTCAGTACCCTGGTTGATGATCTGTTGAATTTGAGTCAACTAGAGCGTCTTGATACGTCTGCCCAATCATTTGAAGACAGTGATTTGGTGGGGGTGATGCATCAGGCCTGGCAGAGCTTAGAGCCGTTAGCTAACCTCAATCATCTGAGCTTTAAATACAGTGGCCCCTTAACTTTGATGGTCGAGATCAATGTCAGCTTGATGTATCGCGTTTTTTTGAACCTACTTGACAATGCCATCAAGCATAGCCCAACCAAGGGAGTGATTGAGGCTAAAGTGAGCGCTGCTGATCATGCCGATGGGGAAATCGGTTCGCCCCCCCCCTATTTGTTGATTGAAATTATTGACGCCGGTTGTGGGTTTACCCAAAAAGATTTGCCCCATATCTTTGATCGGTTTTATCGAGCAGATCCGGCCAGGGCCAGGTTGACCCAAGCCATATTTGAGCGGTCTGGCTCGGCTAATGTTGATGCAAACGCTGCTGAGCCCAGGCGTCTGGGGGGCGGAGGAAGTGGTCTGGGGTTGTCTATTGTGAACAAAATTGTGGCTGCTCACGAGGGGTGCGTTGTTGCTGAAAACCATCCTGACTCTCAAGGGGCTTGGCTGAAAATCTGGTTACCGGGTCAACGAGTCAAATCATTCTCGTCAATATCTGCCTAGCAGCTAGAGACGGGCAACCCTACTTGTAAGAAGCCTTACAGACCTGTTTCAATAGAGTAAAGGGTGAGCAAATCACTTTTTATATTGGCGGTCTCAGGTGTTAAATGAAGGTCAGACTTCAAAAGCTGCTATCTCAATGGGGGATTGCCTCTCGTCGCCAAGCCGAAAAGCTCATTAAGGCAGGACGGGTCATCGTAAATGGCGAAGTGGCACACTTGGGCCAGGGGGCAGATCCCATTGCAGATATGATCCAGGTAGATGGAAAACCGTTGGGTCAGTCCGCTCGACCGTTATCTCGCTATCTCTTGCTAAATAAGCCAGTCGGGGTGGTATCAACCTGTCACGATCCCCAAGGCCGCAGGACAGTTTTGGATTTATTGCCCCGACCCTTACGCGAGGGGCAAGGCATTCATCCTGTAGGGCGTCTGGATATTGACTCAACCGGGGCCTTGTTGCTAACTAACGATGGCCAGATTACCCATCAGCTTACCCATCCTCGACACCACATTCCCAAGGTGTATCGAGTCAAGGTTCAGGGTCGGCCAAGTTTAGCCCAGCTAAATCAGTGGCGTCAGGGCCTTTGGTTAGAAGGGCGTCAGACCTTACCGGCTCAAATTCTCGTTCTGCGCTCGATGCAGCAACACACTTGTTTAGAAATCACCCTGCGGGAAGGTCGAAATCGTCAAATCCGTCGGGTGGCTGAGATGCTAGGGCATCCTGTCCTGAGTTTGCATCGCTGCTCAATCGGGCCAATCGGGTTAGACGACTTACCTTCTGGGGAGCATCGTCATCTGACCTGCGAAGAAATTCAATCACTGAATTCTCCTGTGTCCATAGGGGTTTGACAGTGAAATGCACTATGATTAACCCTTGATAGGAAATAATTTTATAAATGAAACAGACCGCCCCAATCAACCTCCAACACCAAAAGGAACAACTTTTGGAAATTGGTCATGTGCTTCGTCAGGCGAGACAAGCGCGGGGATTATCTTTGGATGAGGTGGCGCAAAATACTTTAATTCGTCAGCGGCTGTTGGCTGCGATTGAGGTGGCTGAGATGGCTGAGCTGCCTGAGCCGATTTATATTCGCGGGTTGATTCGTCGGTATGCAGAGGCGTTGGGCCTAGATGGTGAAACGCTGTCGAGCCAATTTTTTACGCGCCCCATTATTTCAGTCGGGGGCTCTGCTTGGAAAAATTCGGCGGCGGCTCAGCTGCGCCCGCTGCACTTGTACAGCATATACCTGTTGTTAATTATTGCCTCAGTCACCGGTCTCTCGTATTTGCTCAAGCTCAACGCACCGGAGACGACTGCCCAGCCGATTTTAGACCGGGCTGAGATCGAGCAACTGAGACCTAGGCAGGACCTCAGTGCGCAGCCCGCGAGCGCACCAGCTGCTCCAGAAGAAGCACCGGCCAAGCCGAAAAGTCCAGTGGAGGTGAGCGTGCAGTTTACTCAGCAGTCTTGGGTACGGATTGTGGCCGATGGCAAGGTGGAGTTTGAAGGGATTTTGCAGCAGGGCGATACTCGGGATTGGTCGGCTCAGCAAAGTGTGACAATTCGCGCGGGTAATGCCGGCGGGGTGATGGTTAAGCATAACCAAAGCGAAGCCAAGACGATGGGTAAACCGGGTATGGTGTCTGAGCAGACGTTCTTGCAGGGGGAAGCCATCAGCATGGGGCTTTGAGCGGGTTATTTTTGTGGTAGCAGCACCTTAACCGTGGTGCCGACGCCGGGCTCACTGCTGATATTAATCTGACCCTGGTGGTTAGTGACGATGACTTTTGCGATCGCAAGCCCCAGGCCAGACCCATCTCCCCGCTCAGAACGACGGCTGCGGGCTGGGTCTACCCGATAAAATCGATCAAAGACATGGGCAAGCGCTTCAGCCTCGATGCCGATGCCAGTGTCTTGAACGGTAATCTGATAGCTGATCCCACCTGGGAGTTTCGTTGGGTGTAACCCAACTTGAATGCAGCCGTCCGAGGCGGTGTACAACAGCGCATTGGCAATCAAATTAGTAAACAGGCGAATCAGCTGATCCCGATCCCCCGAGAGAGGGTATTGAACAGAGTCGTCAGGTTGATAACCCAGGGTAATGTGTTTCTCTTGGGCAATGGCCTGCTGTTCTTCAACGACCTCATTCAGAAGCGTTGCTAAGTCTATTGGGTCTCGTTGCATTGGCACCAGGCCGCTGTCCTGCCGGGTGAGAAACAATAGATTGTCGACGAGTCGTCCGAGTCGACGGGTCAGGCGCTCGATCACCTGCAGCTGATTCTGTTGAAAGTCGACATCGGGCTCGGGATCAGACAGGGCAACCTGCACATTGGTTTGAATCACAGCAATGGGGTTGCGCAGCTCGTGGGAGGCATCGGCGGTAAACTGCTTGAGCTGCTGGTAAGAATCGCGTACGGGGGCCATGGCGAGCCCTGACAGCAGCCAGCCGATGGCGGCGGTGGCGATGACTGCCATAGCCGACCAAAAACTGAGATCAAAAATTAACTGTCGGCTGGGCTTGCTGACCTCAAACCAGGGATGGCTCACCCGCAGATAGCCCAATATCTGATTGTTAATCTGAACTCGATGGGTGATCTGGCGAAGCACCTGGCTGTCACTCAGGTGAACGGTCTCGCCGTCGGGGTTGACGTGCAAGGGCAGGGGCAGCGGGGTTGAAAATGTCGTCCACATCAGTTTGCCACTGGGATCAAACCACTCCAGGTCGATACGGTCATCTTCGACGGCCTGGCTGTTGTCGCGAAAACTGCTCTCCACATCAACCTGCAGGGGTGGGCCTTCAACGCCAACGGCGGTGAGCACTCGGCTACCTTCGCTAGACTCAATCACCAGGGATCGCTGCACGATCTCGACGACGTGGTTGAGGGTATCATCGACGCGCTCGACCAGGGTGCTGCGCACATAAAAATAAATGCCGCTGGCAAACAGCACCAGCAGAATTGCAGTGACAGTAGTGTACCAAAGGGCTAGGCGTCGTCGGGTGGTTTGGAACATTGATATAGCAATGGATAGCCCAAGATAGGGAGGCGTTTCCGGTCACTCGGTTGTTATAGCTATGACGCTAGCGCCTTTTCCCAACTCCAACAAAAACTGCATCGCCTTGACAATATACTGGGCGCAGGCGTGGGGTGAGGTTTGGTAAAACGACCGCCAGGCGCTGGCCTTGTCTCGGTCATAGCAATGAACTCGCTCGGGATTGCCATCGAGCCAAGCCAAACGAACGGCGTGACCAACTAGGACGTCTAACACAATGTCATCTTCGATTTGCCAATCGAGGTTGCGGTCAAACAGTTCGGACAGCTCCATCATGGCTTCGATGTTGACCTGACGGTATTCGGGGGCCTGGATTTTGTTGAGCAGATGTTCGATGCGACGGGCGAAGTCGGGCTCTTCGGGGGTGGTGTCAGAGAGGATGACTTTGCTAATTAGC
>JBCCRZ010000059.1:0-15867 GCA_039200855.1 Cyanobacteria bacterium P01_D01_bin.44
GCGAGGTGGTCACGGTGGCTGAGTTAGCTGAGGAGGTTGATCTCCATGAGTTTGCGGTGATGGCCGGTAGCTCGGTGGCGATCTCGGTCGCGGGGATTGTGCTGGCGGTGCTAATGTATCTGCTCTACAAGATTGATGCGGCTGCGATCGCACGAAAAATCGAGCCGCTGTACAAGCTCTCCCTCAATAAGTGGTACATCGACGATATCTATGATGTGGTCTTTGTCCAGGGCAGCCGTAAGCTCGCTAAGCAAGTGCTTGAGGTCGATATTCGTCTGGTTGACGGCCTCGTCAACCTGACCGGCTTTGTCACCCTGATCTCCGGGGAAGGGCTGAAGTACCTGGAAACTGGACGTGCCCAGTTCTATGCACTGATTGTTTTCGGCGCGGTATTAGGGTTGGTGCTGCTGTCGGGGCTCACCTAGGTCGGGCTAGATTCAAAGGGGGTTGGGCACAAGGCTCCACCCCTGCAAGCTTTTGTAACTATCTCCTCACTCCCTATCTCCCCACCCCCCTCATTACCAGGATTCGTGGCTCTCAATCGGCCCACACACTGCCTTCATAAAATTCTGTAACCAAAATTATTTCAGACTCTTAAGAAATGCGATCAACTTTCGGGGGATCGCATTTTTTCTTTTTAGAGTGAGAAGACATGATTTTGCCTCTCCTCGGTAGGCGAAATCAGGCCAGATGTTCGCGACGGCGGCTTTTGGTAGTTGTCTAACCACGGCCGACTTTTACAGCCTTTTTGTTTGTATGGATATTGCAAATTTCCCCTGGCTGACCACCATCATCCTATTTCCGGTCCTGGCCGCCTTATTGATTCCGTTTATTCCTGATGAAAACGGCAAAACCATTCGCTGGTATGCCCTGATCGTCGGTCTGCTTGACTTTGCCCTAATCGTTACCGCCTTTATCAAAGGCTATGACGTCAATAGTTCAGGTATGCAGCTCGTCGAAAGCTATACCTGGGTTCCCTTCCTTGACCTCAAATGGTCAGTGGGGGCAGATGGTCTCTCGATGCCGCTGATTTTGTTGACTGGTTTTATCACGACGCTAGCAATTTTAGCGTCTTGGCCAGTGACGCTTAAGCCGCGTCTGTTCTACTTTTTTATGCTGGCCATGTACGGTGGCCAAATTGGCGTCTTCGCTGTGCAAGATATGTTGCTCTTTTTCCTCATGTGGGAGTTAGAGCTGATCCCGGTGTATCTGCTGCTGTCGATTTGGGGCGGCAAAAAACGCCTCTATGCCGCGACGAAGTTTATTCTCTATACGGCGGGTGGGTCGCTGTTTATTTTGGTCGCTGCGCTAGCCATGGCCTTTTACGGCGACACGACCACTTTTGATATGCAGGCCCTGATGGCCAAGGACTTTCCCCTCAAGCTACAGATGCTGCTGTACCTGGGATTTATTATTGCCTATGGAGTCAAGCTGCCGATTATTCCACTGCATACCTGGTTGCCTGATGCCCATGGGGAGGCGACCGCCCCAGTCCACATGCTGCTGGCCGGGATCTTGCTCAAGATGGGTGGGTACGCCATCATCCGCATGAATGTGGAAATGCTGCCCGGAGCCCACAGCGTCGTGGCTCCGATCTTGGTCATTTTTGGGGTGGTGAATATTATCTATGCGGCACTCACCTCCTTTGCCCAGCGCAACCTGAAACGCAAGATTGCCTACTCGTCCATTTCTCACATGGGATTTGTGATGATTGGCGTGGCCTCCTTTACTGACCTGGGGATGAGCGGGGCCGTTTTGCAGATGGTCTCCCACGGGTTGATTGGGGCGAGTCTCTTCTTTTTGGTCGGGGCCACCTACGACCGTACCCATACGCTGATCCTTAATGAGATGGGCGGCGTAGGCAAAAAGATGCCGAAGATTTTTGCCATGTTTACCGCCTGCTCAATGGCCTCCTTGGCCTTACCAGGGATGAGCGGCTTTGTGGCAGAGCTGATGGTTTTTGTCGGGTTTGCCAATAGCGATGCCTACAGCTTTAACTTTAAGCTGATCATTGTGTCGCTCATGGCGATTGGGGTGATTTTGACCCCCATCTATCTCCTGTCGATGCTGCGCGAAATTTTCTATGGCCCTGAGAACAAGGAGCTGGTAGAACATGAAATGCTGGTTGATGCAGAGCCTCGAGAAGTCTTTATCATCGCCTGCTTGTTGGTGCCCATCATCGGCTTTGGACTATATCCCAAGCTGCTGACCCAGGTATATGATGTCAAAACTATCCAGATTACTGAGCAACTTTGGGCTGAAGGGATGGCCAAAACGCCTAATGGCAAAGCCCCCTTATCTTTGGCAAACCTGAGGGTTTTGACAGCACCGGAAATCCGCTAAACCGGCTTCCAATCAGCCACAACTTTTATCCTTCATGTCTGTTCTCAAGTTTTACTTGACAAACGTGAAGGATTTCTTTATTCCTTAAACACGCCTACATTACGAGGAACTGTTGAATCTAAGCCGTTTTGCACCCCCGGTCATTGATTTTGCGCCGGTCATAAAATTTTTCTCGGTCAGGGACTGGGCACTGGAAGCAAGGCTACTGCGCTGGTTGACGATCCTTTGGGTCTCAGTTGGCTTAGTAGTGTTATTTTCGGCGTCTTATCCGATTGCTTATGCAGAGATGGGGGACGGTGCCCGGTATTTTAAGATTCAGATTCTTTGGATTTTGCTAGGTTTCTGTGCGTCCCGGTGGATTGCGCGCAATCCGCTGCGAAAAGTGATGCGGCACTCTGGCTGGTGTCTCCTGCTATGTTTGGGGTTAATCTTAGCGACCCACCTGCCAGGATTGGGCATTACGGTGAACGGGGCCACCCGTTGGCTGCCACTGGGACCTTTTTTAATCCAACCATCGGAGCTATTGAAACCCTTTTTGGTACTCCAGGGGGCGCAGTTATTTGGCCAGTGGCCTCGCCTGGATATGCGCACTCGGGCTCTGTGGCTGGGGTTATTTGCTATTTGTTTGGTCAGCATCCTGACCCAGCCTAACCTGAGCACGACGGCTATCTGTGGGATTACCCTCTGGCTATTGGCGTTGGCCTCCGGTCTGCCCTATCGACAGCTGATGTTGACAGCGGGCAGCGGCCTGCTGGCGGCCATTATTAGTGTGAGTCTTAAGGCCTATCAGCGAGAGCGGATCGTTTCGTTTCTCAATCCTTGGGCGGACCCTGATAATAACGGGTATCAGCTCATCCAAAGTTTGTATGCGATTGGGTCAGGGGGGCTGTGGGGCAGTGGCTACGGGCTCTCTCAGCAAAAGGATTTTTTCCTGCCGATTCAATATACTGATTTCATTTTCTCGGTCTATGCCGAGGAGTTTGGCTTTATTGGCTGCATGATGCTGTTGCTCTTTCTGGCGGTTTACAGCACCGTCGCGCTGATCGTCGCCATGAAAGCGAAGTCTCCAACCCATCGCCTGGTTGCCATTGGCTGTATGGTTTTGCTGGTTGGGCAGGCCCTGGTTAATATTGGGGTCGCGATTGGCGCACTGCCCACCACTGGGTTGCCTTTTCCCTTAATCAGCTACGGTGGCAGTTCCATGCTGGCTAGTCTGGTGAGTGCGGGCATTCTCATGCGCGTCGCCAGGGAGGCCCATGGGGCAGATGTCATCTCAATGGCACAGCCGACTGATCCTTGGATAATCACACAGTCCGAGATAAACCGCTCAGAAAGGCCAGCCAGACGACCTGCCTCGGGCAAGCACAGAACACGTTCCCGAGGTCAGCTGCGCTCTGTGCCCAAACCGTCTTCATCCTCAGCACAGCTTAATCCGCTGCGAACTGACAAGTCAGCACCTGCGCGATCGCGACGACGACGTTCTACAAAAACAAACAGACTCAAAACAAACAGACTCAAAACAGACAGCCCTAATCGGGCTAGCGCCCACAGGGACGACGACGTTTCGGTAAGATTAAGAAAGCGCAGTGAAGACGACTAGAAATAAAAAAGGCACAGGTTGAAGGTTAAAAAACGCTCCACATGTGGGATCAGTTTCAAATATTTTTGTACCATCTAACCCGGCAAGCCAACGGGTGGGTTGAGGGCCAACTTGGTCATTTATCGATTACCAGCCTTGGGATTATTGCGCTGGCGGGGCTGCTGACCAGCCTGACGCCCTGTATGCTCTCGATGCTGCCGATTACGGTGGGCTACATGGGCAGCTATGAGTTTGAAAACCGCTGGCAGGCGGTGGGGCAATCGACCTGGTTTGCGGCAGGGTTGGCCAGCACACTCGCAGGACTGGGCGTCGTAGCGGGTAGCCTGGGCTGGGTCTATGGTCAGATTGGGGTCGGGTTGCCGATTGTGGTGAGTGCAATCGCAATCCTGATGGGGCTCAACCTGCTCGAGGCGTTGCCGCTGCCGCCGCTACCCTCGTTTCAGGGCACTGATTTTTTACAGAATAATATCCCTCGCTCGGCCAAGTCTTATCTGCTAGGGCTGACGTTTGGCCTGGTGGCCTCCCCTTGCAGTACCCCGGTGCTGGCCACGCTATTGGCCTGGGTGGGGGAGAAGGGCGATCCGCTCCTGGGGAGTTCGCTGCTGTTGGCCTATACGCTAGGATATGTCGCCCCGCTGGTGATCGCGGGGATTTTTACGGCCTCGATTAAGCGGCTGCTGGCGATCCGACAGTGGTCGGGGTGGATTACGCCTGCCAGCGGTGTGCTGCTGGTGGGGTTTGGGGTGTTTTCGTTGGTGTCGCGGTTGGTGCCAGTAGTGTGATCGGCAAGGTAGACAGGATGGAAATGCTGATAGAGATCAAGCGCTATTTCAGAAAGGATTTGGTGCCGCTGCTGGCGGATTTGCGACTTGCGATCGCGCTCTTGCTAACCATTGCCGTATTCAGCATTCTGGGCACCGTCGTTGAACAGGGGCAAACCCTCGCGTTTTACCAGGCCAACTATCCAGAAGATCCGGCCCTGTTTGGCTTTCTAAGCTGGAAGGTGCTGCTATTTGCGGGCCTGGATCATGTTTATCGCACCTGGTGGTTTTTATCGCTGCTGATTTTGTTTGGCGCTAGCCTCACCGCCTGCACCTTTACCCGACAGATTACCGCCCTACGCTGGTTTTCACGCACCTGGAATTTTTACAGCAAGCCGCGCCAGTTTGAAAAAATGGCGCTGAGTACCGAGCTGAGCAACGGCTCGCTCTCCAAGCTCATCCCCCTGTTAGAAAATCGTCGCTATCGAATCTTTCAAAAAGACGATATGCTCTATGCCCATAAGGGTCTGGTGGGGCGAATTGGTCCAATTGTGGTTCACGCCAGCATGTTACTCATCTTAGTGGGGGCAATCTACGGCGCGATGACCGGCTTTTTTGCTCAGGAGATTGTCCCCAGCGGCCAAACCTTCAAAATTCAAAATATTTTTGACGCCGGACCTTGGGCAGGTCCTCAAATTCCCAAAGACTGGAGCGTGAAGGTCAACAAGTTTTGGATTGACTACAGCCCAGAGGGTCGCGTCGATCAGTTTTATTCTGATCTGTCAGTCCTCGACACCGAGGGCGAAGAAGTTAAACGCAAAACTATCTGGGTAAACCAGCCCCTGCGCTACCGCAATGTCACCCTGTATCAGGCTGACTGGGGCGTCGCTGCCGTGCGCGTCAAAATTAACAACAGCCCCATTTTTGAAGTACCAATGGCTCCCCTCGAAGCCCAGGGCGGCAAGCTCTGGGGCACCTGGGTGCCTACCAAGCCCGATATGAGCGATGGCGTTTCCCTGATCGCAAAAGATTTACAGGGGACTTTGCTGGTGTATGACAACACCGGGCAGCTGGTCTCCACCGCACGGGCAGGCATGTCCACTGATGTGAATGGTGTCACTCTGTCAGTGGTGGAACTAATCGGCAGCACTGGGCTGCAAATCAAAGCCGATCCAGGCATTCCAATGGTGTATTTAGGCTTTGGCCTGCTGATGATTGGCGTGATGATGAGCTATGTGTCGCACTCCCAGGTGTGGGCACTGCAAGAGGGCGAGCAGCTCTATGTGGGCGGGCGCACAAACCGGGCCCAGGTGACGTTTGAGAAGGAGCTGGTGGCGGTTTTGGATGATTTGTCAGCAGAGGGCAATGAGGCGGTTGGGGAGTTGCGATCGCTGGTTACCCATTAGGAGATATATTCTGGACGGCTAAGTATGGAACGTGTTCTCGGAAAGATGAGGGGGTGAAGCAATATTCACCTATTTACCAGCGCAGCGCACTCACCCCAGCACTCGAAAAGTTCACCTTTATTAAGTCGTCGGTAGTATAGAAACAGCATTGACTGATGCGGTGTCGGCCTATAGCTTAAAAATAAAAATGTTGATTGGAGCAGGACACAAATGGTGCAAACCCCCACCAAGCCCATCACATTAGAAGCCTTTTTAGCGCTGCCAGAGACAGAACCTGCCAGCGAATACGTTGACGGACTCATTATTCAAAAACCCATGCCACAGGGAGAACATAGTGTCCTTTGAGTATATACTTCTTGCCTTAGGCCGATGGAATGCTCAGGCAGAAATCTGGTTGACTGACAAATCTTTTAGCTGGGCGGTTGTAGACGCGAAGCGGCTTCTCTGCGAGTAAACCACCCCTACCCTTACAAAATCGGCCTGCGCTGATTAGGGAAACCCCTGAAAGACCTAGTCCGCGTAGGCGGACTAAAGCCCAAGGGGCATGGCTATAGCCTTCGGCATGGCTGCGCTAACGCTAGTGTACGGGTAGGCGCGACTTCCAGTCGCTAGCCGAAACAACCTAAATCGTAGGTTTCAGAACTTTTGTCAGTCAATCAGGGCAGAAACATAAGGGGGGGATCTCTTAAGAGGGCGTTACAGAGCTCGAAGTTTTGGATAAAATCAACTACGCTAAACTCCATTGATACCTAAGAGGTAGTGCCTAATAGGAGGTCTGGATTTGGCTAAGCGCAAAGGGATTCGGCAGCAGTTGTCTCAGGTTTCGGCTTCTGGTCAAACGCTGGAGGCGCAAATTCAAAACTTGATTGCACAGCGAAAGTATTCCAACGCCATCCGAAAACTTCAACAAGGCTTAAAACGTGACCCAGATCAGACGCTCACGGTCACTGAGGCTGATATTTGGCTGCTCCAGGGTCAGTATGAATTTGAGCAGACCCGGTATCCCCAATCTGAGACCTCCTTACAAAAAGCGCTTACCCTCGGGCTAAAAGGCCAGGATACCTATTACTGGTTAGCCAAGAGCCTACTCGCACAGCAAAAACCTGCCGCGGCCCTTGATATAGTCCAGACAGCGTTTGATGCTAAAACCCTGCCCAAAGATCTGGGGGGCTGCTACTTGAAACTGCTGCTTCTCAATGACAAAGCCGATGTCGTTGAGACATTAATCAAAACTCAGGCTAAGCGCTTTTACGCGCCCCAACTCCACTGGGCCAGGGGAGCCCTTGAACTCAAGGCAGGCAATCCCAAAGCGGCGTTGCCCCACTTCAAGAAAATGGGGCGTCAGGCTAGCCCGGGTGACCACCTGATGGCCTGGCAAGCGTATGCCCATCAGTCTGCAGATGATTGGCCTCAAGCAGATAAAGCTCTGCTGCTGACCCAGCCTATCTTTGGCGGTAGTCTATTTCGTCCGAGACTTCCCAAACATCCAGCAGTTCAGCAATTGACGATGTTTCAGGCGGCTCATACCGATCGCAGCCCAGATGACTTTTTTGATCTCGATAACCCCGGTTTGCCTCAGCGCGATGCCGCTTTGGTTTTGGCTATGCTACATCTCATCCGGGACGATGATTTCCATGACGCTGCCCATTTAGCCCTGGATCTCACGGACGATATCAAGGCAGACTATCCAGAGATCAAATCGCTATACCGTCCACTGATGCTACTGGCGGGGGAACAGGCCCGTCAGCAGCAGGAACTGGGATGCGCTGCTAAGTTTTGGGGTGACGTCGTCAACGAGCCGACCTTTGATCCCAAAATCGCCTTGAATCTCTACAAAGCGTTAGATCTGACCGGGGCTCATCGTCAAGCCCAGCAGATTCTCAATCAGCTCGTGGGCTGGGTACAGCAGGACGCCAAACAAAATCCCCAAGCGTGGCCAGAGGGGCGGCTCAACACTATCTTGGCAAAACTACATTGTCGGTTGGCCGATAGCCAAATGGTCTTAGGGCGCTATCGCGATGCGGAACGAAGTGTGCAAAAAGCCGAGTGCCTGGCCCCCAACGAACCTGATGTGATTGGTCGTA
This sequence comes from Cyanobacteria bacterium P01_D01_bin.44, assembly GCA_039200855.1. Lineage (GTDB taxonomy): Bacteria > Cyanobacteriota > Cyanobacteriia > Phormidesmidales > Phormidesmidaceae > SIO4C1. Next base: position 8,195 of record JBCCRZ010000059.1, read on the forward strand.
AAGGGCTAGAAGCCTATGTGAACGACCAAGAAGAAGCTGCCATCCCGCTGCTGACTCAGGCGTTAGAAGCGGGATGCCGATTTCCTGAAGTCTACCGAGTGCTGTTGCAAGCTTTAGAAGAGGATGCGGACGCCGCCAAAACCATTCGACGTAAGTTTGGTAAGCATTTTGGCGATACCGGCGTTGATACTGAGGTGGAGATCCCGGCGTGGGTAGAGGCGCTGACTTTCCAAAACTATGCGGTGATGGAGCAGTTTGTCAGCGGTAAAGCAAAGCCGACCCCTGCCCTCAAGGCCCTCCAAATTTTCTTGGACTCGGCTGACGATGAGCCCAGCAGCGGCCAAAAGATTACACTCAATCAGGAGAAAGCTGTGCCGCAGTGGGATGAGTTGTTAGGATTGCACCCCCCCACCGACCAAGTCGAGATTATCAAAGCCGTCTATTGGGTCATCCAACAGCACGCTAAACGCAATAAGAAAGGCATTGCTGCGCTCCAGGGCAGGTATCTGCTCAAAATTGCAGATCTGGCAGCACAGCAAGTGCCTGGTGCAGGTATTGCCCATTTGATGGTGTTGGCGTTGCGATCGCTACCGCCAGATCGGCTAGAAATGGCTGTCAACCATACTTTGTATCGGTCTACCCAGCCCGGCAATACCCTGGCCCAAGCCCAGTTAGAGCTACGCCGCTTTGGTCCTAATCGCATGCTCATGCCTTTTATCGAAGCCCAGCTCAAACAAGAGCCCCAAAATCCGAGGCTGCTGCTGGCCAAAGCCGCGCTGCACAATCGAAATTCTCAGGAGTATCAAACCTTTTACGACCAGGGTTTTGAAGTTGCCCGTCGGTTGCAAGACGCCGAAGCCCTACACGCCTTCCGCGAAGAAGAGTGGTTTAAGGCGCAAGATATGACCCGTCGAGTGGTTGGCTCCCAAATTGATGCCCTGAATGATCCCAGTCAGCTGGATCTGGTCGATATCCTCAAGCGCATGGCCCGTGAAGCTTTCGGCGTAGACGTTCCCCCAGAGATCATTGCCCAGATGATTCCAGAACTCGAAGCCCAGATGGCCGGTGGCTTTTTTGACGACGATGACGACGATGACGACGATGACGACGATGACGACTTTGATCCCTTCTTTTTGCCACCCCCCCCTCGGGGTCGAGGCAAAAAATCGTCGAAGAAGCGCAAACCCTGGTATCAGCTCTAGCCCTTAGGGCAATTCAAAATTCAAAATTCAAAATTCACCGTCCCCATGCAAGAACATTACGAACGACTCGGGCTTTCTGCCGGGGCTACCCCCGCCGAAATCAAAGCCGCGTACCACGCCAAACTCAAGGCATTCCCGGCCCATAGTCATCCCCAGGAATTTAAGGCGATTCGAGCCGCCTATGAAGCCCTGCGCAAAGCCCCCCAGGCCGCTGATGACTTTTTTGACTTGAAACCCATCGAAGCCGAACTCGATGAGGCCTTGTTAAACCAGCTACAGCAGCGCGCCACGGCGGCTGTAGATGTAACCTTAGAGGACCTGATCTATCTGACCTTTTAACGCTAACCTTTTAAGCTGACCTGTTAGAAAATGACTTATTAGAAAATATGACGCGAACGCCTAGAGAACTAGCCACTCAAAAAATCCAGCTACGTAAGCAGCAAGAAAAACTACTGAGCGATCTCCTCACGGTGATAGACGCCCTGGATCGAGCCGCTGACCACTGGCATCAGGCAGAGCAGCGTCACACCACCCCGACAAAACCGACTCCATCTTCTCAACCCTGGTGGCAACGTTGGTGGCAGGGGTTAGGGGGGGCAAACCCAGCGGTGAATCCGCATGAGTCAGGCAACACTGCCGATGTGGTTAGTAGTGCCCGAGCCGGGATTGATATGATTCGAGAGTCGATGCTCACGGTTTTAAGCCAGCATCAGGTCACCCCTTTATCGGCCAAAGGGCAAACCTTTGACCCCAATCAGATGCATGCCCTGGGTCAAAAGGCAGACGCCAGCGCTCCACCCAATACGGTGGTGCAAGAAGTCGTCCGCGGCTATCGCTGGCAAGATCGGATTTTGCGAGAGGCCCAGGTGATTGTCGCCGTGGCCCCCACTGCAGACGATTCATCTGTTTCGTAAAGACGTCTTCCTAAAGACGGCCTGGAGACGGATTCTCTTCCCTCTCTCTTTTTTATACACACACTTTAAAGCCATCTTTATCACACGAAAGGGCATAGACCGATGGGAAAAGTTGTTGGCATCGATTTGGGCACTACCAATTCATTGATTGCGACCCTGGACGACGGGCAGCCCTGGGTGATTCCTGATGAGGACGGGGAGTTGCTGTTGCCCTCCTATGTTGGCATGAGCGACACGGAGCAGCTGCTGGTGGGGCAAACCGCCCAGCGACAGTATGCCGCAGCCCCTGAGCGCACCGTCAAATCGATTAAGCGACAGATGGGGACTGATCATACTGTCACCCTGGGAGATCGCGACTACCGCCCCCAGGAGATTTCTGCAATCATTTTGCGATCGCTAAAACAACGTGCCGAAAATATGCTAGAAGACGCCGTCACCCAGGCAGTAATCACGGTGCCCGCCTACTTTACCGACGCCCAGCGGCAGGCCACCAAAGAAGCCGGAGAGATTGCAGGATTTGAGGTGCTCCAAATTCTCAACGAGCCCACTGCGGCGGCCCTGGTTTTTGATGTGCGCTCCGAAGAAACCGAAAACGTGCTGGTTTATGACCTGGGGGGCGGCACCTTTGACGTTTCCATTGTCGAAATTACCGGCGATGTCACCGAAGTGCTCGCCAGCCATGGCAACAATCGACTGGGGGGAGATGATTTTGACCGACAGCTACAGCGCCACCTGGTCGATCGTTTTTTGCAAGCCCACGACACTGACGTCCCCAACGATGCCGTCACCCAGGCAAGACTCTTGCACGCCGCCGAGCAAGCCAAAATCGCCCTCAGCGACAATGCGTTTACCACGGTTCGTGAGCCTTTTCTGGTTAGCCAAGGTGAGACGGCGCTGCACCTGGAGGCCGAAATCGCTCGGGAAGATTTTGAAAACCTGATTAAGCCGTTGCTTAAAGACACCCTGGAGGCCATTGATCGCGCTTTAAGTGACGCTGACATGGTGGCAGACGATATCGACCGGGTGATTTTAGTGGGCGGGTCAACCCGTATCCCCCTCGTGCAACACCTGGTAGAAGAACACCTGCCCAATACCCCCGTCAACAGCTTTGAGCCCGATCTGTGCGTGGGGCTGGGGGCGGCTCTGCAAGCAGGTGTGCTGGCTGGGGAAGCTGTGGATGCCATTCTTGTCGATGTCATTCCCCATTCTTTGGGCATCGCCGTTGTCATGGATACCCCTATGGGCCTGATGCCAGGTATGTTTAGCACCATTATTCCGCGCAACAGTGTGATTCCGACCTCACGTTCAGAAGTGTATTCAACCTCTTTTGATCGGCAAGACACCGTACAAATTGAGGTGTTTCAAGGAGAAAACGCGATCGCACGGGAAAATGTACCCCTGGGGGAATTTCGAGTTGAGGGGCTACCCCCTAAACCCGCGGGCGCACTCCAGGTTGAAGTACATTTTGATTTTGATCTCAACGGCATCTTGACAGTCACCGCCACCGAGAAAGGCAAAGGCCAAAAAAACTCGCTGGTGGTCAACGATGCCGAAACCGGACGGCTCTCCAGCCATGATTTGAATCAGGCCCGAGATGAGATCGCATCCCTGTTTGATACCCCAGCGATTTCCCTGGTAGAGACGCCAGAAGCCTAATCCTCTGCGACAGAGTTGACAGTTTTGTATATTTCTTCTTTGTATATTTTACAGGGAGCAGAGAACGTATCGTATGACAAAATTGTCCCGTTTTTTGGTGGGTACGGTACCCGTAGTGGGGCATGTGAGCCCAGCCGTGCCCATCGTGCGTCAACTGGTTGACCAAGGGCACGAGGTCTGGTGGTATACCGGTCAGCTATTTAAACCCACCGTTGAGGCCACCGGGGCAAAGTTTGTGCCCATGACCCATGCACTGGATTTTTCGGAAATCCAGAATGTGCCCACGGATTGGGTCGAGGCCCGAGCCGCCCTCAAGGGGTTGGCCCAGCTTAAATTTGATCTGCGCAACTTTTTTATTGATGCTGCTATTGGGCAGGTCAAAGACTATGCCGAGATTCTTCAGCAGTTCCCAGCCGATGGGCTGCTGGCCGACACCTTTTTTCTCGGGGCAGCCTGGACCCATGAGCTGGGTGGCCCGCCCTGGGCGGAGTTGGGCATCTCGGTCTTAGCCCACAGCAGCCGTGACACCGCTCCGTTTGGTTTGGGCCTACCCCCAGATAGCAGCCCCAAAGGTCGATTGCGCAACCTGACTCTGCAAGCCCTGTTCAAATATGTCGGCTTTCGCGATATTGCCGCCCAGATTGACAAAAACCGGGCTCAGGTTGGTCTGCCGCCCACGACCCAGCCCTTTTTTGGCGTCAAATCGCCCTTTCTCTACCTGGCGGGCACCCTGCCCGAGTTTGAATACCCCCGCAGTGACTTGCCACCCCAGGTTCATTTTATCGGCCCCTTACAGGCCGTGCCGCCCCCCGGAGAGTTTACGCCCCCCGACTGGTGGGGCGATTTGCAACAAGAGATTCCCATTGTTCACGTTAGTCAGGGTACGGTGGCGACAGACCCGACAGATCTGTTAGCCCCGACCTTGCAAGCTTTAGCCCAAGAAAATGTGCTGGTTGTTGCCACCACGGGCAAAGCCACAGATGACGTTGGCCTTGCCGATCTCCCCGCCAATGCCAGGGTGGCCCGATTTTTGCCCTATGCCCATCTGCTGCCCCATGTGGATGTGATGGTCAGCAACGGCGGCTACGGCGGGGTACAAATGGCCCTGGCCGCAGGCATTCCCCTGGTGGTGGCGGGCAAAACAGAAGATAAACCAGAAGTGTGTGCGCGGGTTGCCTGGTCTGGGGTTGGCATTGATCTCAACACCAAAACACCCAACCCCGAGCAAATTAAAGACGCGGTTCGCACCCTGCTGACGCAACCCGACTATCAAAAACGGGCACATTACTTTCAGACCAAGATTGCTCAATATGATGCACCCCAGTATGCGGTCACCCTGCTCGAGCAGTTGGCCATCTCTCAGCAGCCCATCCTTGGCCCCAGCTAACCTGCCAACAAATATGCCAGCGAATATGCCAGATGACGTTTATCAAAAACTGATACAGGATTTTGAAGCTTTGGCCGCGATCGCAATCCCCTTTGATCGCCAGTATGAGCTAGTCAAGCGAGCCAAAGCTTTTAATGAACAGTTTGAGATCTCTCCAGATGACTATCAGCAGCTGTTTGAGCTGTATCTACAAGATCGACACACCCCCGACTGGCTAGAGCGCACGGTTCAGTTTACAAAAAAGTTAGAGCCCATTGCCCAAGCCCTACGGAGTCTCACCTTTCTAGCGGTGCTGTTTAGCGCGATTCAATTTGTTGTCAGTTTGCAAGAGCAGCGCACCCAGCTAATCGCCCAAAAATGGGAAACCATTGCCTCCGATCTCAAAATCGGTGGTGCCAAACGCGAAGCCATTGAATATTTGCACGATCGTGGTGAAATTCTCTCTAATCTGGAAGCCATCGACACCCAGCTCAGTGGCCTGAATCTGCCCGGTGGCGCTCGGCTACAGGAAGCTAAATTTACTGGCGCGAACCTCTATCAGGCCTATCTGGTGGAGGCAAATCTCTACCGCAGTGACTTTGCCAGTCAAGGCAGTGACCTCACTAACCTCGACAGTGTGAATTTTCAAAAGGCCGACCTGCGCGGAGCCAACTTTCGGGGGGCTAATTTGCAAAACGCTTGCTTTGAGGGGGCTAATCTAGAGGCGGCTGATTTTACCGATGCGTATTTGGTGGATACCGATTTTCGCGGAGCACGGTATCTGGAAGCTTCGCAGATTTCAAAGGCCAAAACTAGCTACGAACGCGGGATTTATGACAACGATCTGAGTCAGGCGTTGGGGCTGACTGCGAGTGATGCGGAACCGTCGGCTGGGTGTCGGGTGGAGGCGCGATCGCAACCTTGGTGGCAACGCTGGCTAGGCCAGTAGAATAAAGATAGTTCTCGACCAGATCCTCAGGTCTCCATGAAAATACGCCCCCAGTCCGAAATTGCTTTCTTCTCGGGGATTTGACCCTAACACTTGCTAGCGGACCAGTGCCCGATTAGCCATGTGGTTACGCTGATTATCTACCCATATTCTATCGATACTTTGTGGCCTGTTTGCATGTGGCCCGTTTGCACTCCCCTACCACTAACCCCTGCTCGCGCTTAAATCCGGAAGGCGGGCTTGCGACTGTGTTTAATTCAATGGGTATCTTTGTAATCATCAGCGCTAGCGAACCATTTGGGATGCTCTCCAGAGGGCGCTTAGGCCGAAACTGAGCAAGTTTAATGATTTGGGATTGTCATGTCGATATTAAAGCGAACGATTGCCATTGGATTGTTGGGATGTGGAGCCCTATTTGCAGCGGTCTCAGTCGAGCTTTTGTTTGATCCCAAAGAGGACGATCGGATCGCATCCTTTTTAGTTGGGTCTATCATGGCAACTGTCCCAACAGCTGGTGGTATTTGGCTGTGGCGTTCGGCCAATGCGCCTAAGCTCAAAGCAAAAGAGGCTGAAGCCCAGCGATTGCAATCAGTTTTTTATCAACTGGTCAAAGAGAAGCAGGGCAAGTTTACGCTGATCGAGTTTGCGATCGCAGCTAAACTTCCTGGCGAAGAAGCCCGCGCCTTTTTAGATGAGCAATCTAAATCCTTTGGGGCAGATTTTGGTGTCACCGAGAAAGGCGATATTGTTTATCAATTTTTGCTGGGATGATCAGTCTCGCCGACGGGTATTTTGCCAATATCCCCATCTCGTCATATCCTGCATTGGGCGACCACCAGGATTTGTCGCCCTGACCCTCCCCAACCCTCGATCCGCTGCCCCATTCTTCCTGACCCCCATGTTTCTCCCCACCCACTTCCCCGTCCCCGCTATGCTCGAGACTGACGCTTATCGCCTGCGGATGCTCAGCATCAATGATGTCGTCAAAGACTACGATGCAGTAATAACCAGCTGCGATCATCTCCAGGGCGTATTCGGACCGGATCAGACCTGGCCAATTGACCTCACCTTTGAGCAAGATCTCATCGATCTAGGCTGGCATCAAAAAGAGTTTCAACGACGGACGTCGTTTGCCTATACCGTCATGAGCCTGGACGAAAGCCGCTGCCTGGGCTGTGTTTATGTCTATCCCTCGACCAAGCAAGGTTACGAGGCCATGGCTATCCTTTGGGTGCGCGCCAGCGACCTGGCCCTCGATGGGCACCTGTTTGACACCGTAAAAGCCTGGTTGTCAGAGGCTTGGCCGTTTAAGCAGGTCGCCTTTCCAGGCAGAACATTGAGTTGGGATGAGTGGTTGGCGCTGCCGGAGCGTTGAATCTGGATACTGGCGACTTTTAGCCTCTGAATTCCCCTGGACTCGTAGTCTGTAAGCCTCACATTTTCGAGTCAGTCGGACGCGGGGACGCGGGGATAGGGAGACGCGGAGCGCTTCATCAATGAGGACTCTCCGCGTCTCCGCGTCCTCCCCTCTCCGTGTCTTTTCTAACCAAAATTTTAAGCTTGACGCAGTACCAGGCTCAAAGCGA
>JBCCRZ010000060.1:0-15722 GCA_039200855.1 Cyanobacteria bacterium P01_D01_bin.44
ATAACCACCACGGGCCAAACGATAAATCTGTAATTGTTCACCGTCAAAGCGCCACACTTCAGTCACACCAATCGACGCATAAATGGGCAAACGGCGGCTAGATGGGTTGGTAATATCAATCTCAACCGCCAGGTCGGGGGGTGGGTCCTGGCTTAAATCAATTCGCCTTAACCCACGGACAGCTGCCAGATTTCTCACGTAAAAACACTCATCCGGCTCAGCCCCGGCTAGCTCCGAGCGTTTCAGCGTCGTTGAGCCAAACGGTTCGATTTGAATCTCTAACTCCTCTGCCAGGGTTTCCACAAAGCGACCTGCCGCTTTTTTGAACCGCTCATGCTCTAGAGACGGAGCCATAATTTCTAAATCACCCTGGTAATAGCTCAGCCGAAACCCACGCCGACTGCAATCGAGTTCAGCTCTAAGGGTTTCATATGTCGCCCAGCTAATGCCAGTTAACTGGACTCGATTATCTGGGGGCAGTGGGGCTAGTACAGTCATGGCGGATTGTTATCCTGAACTGATTGGCTCAATTATACATAGGGTAGAGGGTAGGTAGTAGATGGTATGTGGGGATTAAACATGTGGGGATTAAAAGCTGTCTTCTCCTCCCCCCTCTCCCCCCTTTACCCACTACCCACTACCCACTACCCATCACAACAATTTATCCAACCCATACAACAACGACTTCAGCGGCATCACCCGCCGAATGCACAACAACACTCCTGGCATGTAACAGGCCCGATCGCTGGTGTCATGCCGCAGTGTGTAAATCTGCCCCGGTGCACCAAAAATTACCTCCTGATGGGCGATCAGCCCTGGTAACCGCACACTGTGAATCCGAATGCCGTCAGGGGTGCTGCTGCCCCGCGCGCCAGTCATCTTCTCAGTCTCTTTGACCTCGGGCGGGTTAAAGGTCTTATTTGCCTCGCTCAAAAACTGAGCCGTCTGGACAGCCGTGCCACTGGGGGCATCGGCCTTTTGGTTGTGGTGCAGCTCGATAATCTCCACATGGTCAAAATATTGGGCCGCTTGCTGGGCGGCCTGCTGGAGCAGCACCACCCCAATCGAGAAATTGGGGATAATCAGACAGCCGGTGCTGGCTTTCTCGGCAAACTCGGCCAGGTCTCTAATTTGCGCATTGCTAAGGCCGGTGGTGCCAACAACGGGGCGGACGCCATATGCGATCGCAGCCCTGACCGCCTCATAAACCCGATCGGGGTGGGTCACATCCACCATCACCGCACTTCCCTCGCCCTGGGCCATCACCAGCGTCGCCTCCAGGTCGCTCGTCACCGGAATCTCTAACGGTCCGCAGCCCGCAATCTCACCAATATCTTGTCCTGCCAGGGCCGGATTTTTATTGACTGCGCCAACCAGTTGTAGATCGTCCGCCTGGGCAACCGCCTTGATAATTTCACGGCCCATTTTGCCAGTTGCGCCATTCACCACCACCGGGATTTTGGTCTGATTTGTCATCTCAACTGCGCTGTCTAAAAGCTATTTACGATAAAGGCATTTTATAGCAAATGTCCTCCTGTATCAGGGATTCGTCGTGTTTGGGTCAGGCAGAGAGTCACCCATCTAGATCCCCATTTAGACCCCCATGGTGAGTGGTCTGGGGCCGTTGACATTTAGCCAATTGCAAATTAACGATGGCGGTTAGGGAATGCCCCTACGAGACCAATCATCAGGGAACCTTTTATGAAACGTGTTTTTGAAAACGATACAGGCGTCACCATTGACCGATTTCAGCCGACCGATGTGAGTTCTACGATTGAGGTATCGGGTGTCTCTGGTCAGATTCAACGGGTGACGCTCACCCTCGATTTGCTGCATACCTACACCCGCGATTTACAAATCTCTTTGATTGCCCCCAACAGCCAAACCGTGTTGCTGGTAGCTGGCAAAGGGGGTAGCGGGGACAATTTTTTGCAAACCACCTTTGATGATGTGGCCCCGGTCGCCGTGGCCCAGGCAACCCCACCCTTTACCGGCACTTTTCGCCCCGAGGGGCAGCTATCTACGTTTAACGGCCTCGACCCCAATGGCATCTGGACCCTCAGAGTCATTGATACGGCAGCCCAAGACGGCGGCTCTCTCAATCGCTGGACGCTGTCACTGACGGTGTCAGAACAAGTAGAATCAAGCTTCACCATTAATGTCCGGTTTTTAGGCGGACTCAACGCATCCCAACGCAGTGTCTTTGACGCGGCGGCAGCTCGCTGGTCAGAAATTATTATCGGTGACTTACCCAGTGTTGCCATTGGCGGAGACACCATTGACGATGTGCTGATCGAGGCGCGGGGGGCTTCGATCGATGGCCCCAACGGCATTTTAGGACAGGCCGGCCCCACCCAACTGCGCAGCGGTTCGCTGTTGCCGATCACCGGCACCATGGAGTTTGACATTGGCGACCTGGCCCGCCTCGAAGTCAATGGTGGCCTCTTTAACGTGATTTTGCACGAAATGGGTCACGTCCTAGGCATTGGGACGATTTGGCAGCAAAAGGGACTGCTCGTGGGTCGCGGCTCCCCCAACCCCACCTTTACCGGCATGAACGCCATGCGAGAATTTGCCACCCTGATCGGCTCCCCCTCCCCCACACCGGTCCCCGTGGCTAATACGGGTGGGCCAGGTACCCGCGATGGTCACTGGCGAGAAGCCGTCTTTGGCACCGAACTGATGACTGGCTTTTTGAATCCGGGCAACAACCCGCTAAGTCGCCTAACCATTGCCTCGCTAGAAGATCTCGGCTACGCCGTCAACTACAATGCCGCCGACCCCTATGCACTACCCACCGCCCTGGAGCTAGCCATTATGGGGCTGGGGGCAGATAGCTATGGCCACTGGCAATGCAGCATGTGTGGACACAATCGTCCCGGTGGTTTGTGTCCTGAAGTGATTCCGGCTAGCAAAAATGTGGATTAAAGTGCAAAAAAGCCCAGATAGTTGCCTGGGCCCATGACCAGTTCAAATTTTGAGCATCGTTACAATACTCGATTAACCAACCTTCACCTGAGCCGTGTCAACGGCTTCGGTGCCGTCTACTTGCCTGGCCACCGCTACCATTTTCTGCAAAATATCTTGGCTAGGGACGGTGCCCTTGAGCACAACGGTGCCGCTGAGCTGAGCCACCCAGAGCGTATCGACATCATCCAGCTGAGCATCTTCGTCAAACGCCAGCGCCACGCGCTTGGCTAGACCGCTCTCATCATATTCACCGGTCAGGCCAATGCGATAGGCGGGTGCTTCCTCCTCGTCAGGCGCGGCGGGCGTGGCGGGTGCCGCTGCCACTGGCTTAGAGCCCGCACTCTTTTTAGGTACCGCAGGCCGACGGCCTGCCTTAATCTTGGTCGACGCGCCCGCGGGCTTGTCGGTCTTAAACAGTCTTCTCAAGAAACCCATAAAAATCTATCCAAACTAAGGACACATTGGAAACTCAGTTTCCAATTCATTCCATAGAGTAGCGTTAACGTCTCGGGAATCCAGCTCTGTTTAGAAAGCTATAATTTTTTCGTATAAAAAGTTTCGAGAAGCTCGAGTAGTTTGTCAAAGTTAAATCTTCGGATTGGGTAGGTGAGTGCGCAGCGCGGGTGAGTGCGCAGCGCGGGTGAGTGCGCAGCGCGGGTGAGTCGTGAAAGCACCATCACCACCTCACCTTCCCTAGCCGAAATCTTAAGCTTGACGCAGACCAGGCTTGACCCTAACTCAACGCAGCATGACCCCGCGCATATCCCATTTGAGCATTGCGATATTTACCTTGAATCCGGCTGCCAGGCCCGACTTCGTCAGCGGTTAGCCCCACCTGGACAGCGGCACGGGTCAATAGAGACTGCTGACGCTGCTTGATCAGCTGATGATGACGCACCATCAGTGCCCGAGCTTGTTCTTGAGTAGACATTTTGAAAGTTCCTCTTGCGACTTAAAGTGTGTGGGTTGTGGAAGTGATGATTACTAAGTAAAACCCTTTCAGATTTAATTATAATGATTTTTTCTGTAGCGTTTGTTACAAAATGAAGTCATTTAAATGACATTGCAATAAAATTTATCGCATTAATCCCAGCCCCTTTGGGCAAAGGTTGCCTGTGGGGCTGTCATATCGGTTGGGTGCAGCTCTATGATTTGGTCAGGCATCAAGCTCACTCATTCACCGTATTCAGCAGGACTCGTTTTGAGAGAACGTCTAGAAGACTTTATCAACCGTTATTTCAACGGGCGACGGGTATCACCGCAGGGGCTCAAGCATATGCAGGACAGCCTGCTAGATGATTCTGAGCTTAATCGAGACTACATTGTGCTGACCATTGGGGCGTGCATCATTGCCACCCTGGGGCTGCTCTCAAATAGCGCCGCCGTGATTATCGGGGCGATGCTGGTTGCGCCGCTGATGCAGCCGATTCGAGGGCTGGCGTTTGGCATCTTAGAGGGGGAGCTGGAGCTGATTGGTGAGAGTTTAAAGTCGCTGCTGATCGGCACCCTGATTTCAGTTGCCCTGGCTGCCAGTCTGGGCCTTGCCCTGGGGTTTTCGGAATATGGCTCAGAAGTGTGGGCGCGATCGCAACCGACGCTGCTAGATTTGGGCATTGCGATCGCGGCGGGGGGCATCAGCGGGTTTGCCAAGGTGCAACCGCGCCTGTCAAGCACCCTGGCTGGCACCGCCATTGCCGTGGCGTTGATGCCGCCTATTTGCGTGGTCGGGCTTGGGTTGGCCCAATGGAATCTTGGCCTGAGCTGGGGCTCAACCCTGCTGTACCTGACCAACCTGATCGGCATCACCCTGGCCTGTATGTTGGCCTTTTTACTCACTGGCTACTCCCCCCTCAAACAAGCCCGCCGTCCGCTGGGGTTAGTGATGGCCATGGTCAGCATCTTAGTGATCCCGCTGGCGGTGAGTTTGATCCAACTGGTCAACCAAAACCGTCTCGAAGATAGCCTGCGCAATGCCCTGCAAGATACCCTCACCTTTCAAGACCAAAACGTTTCATTGATCAACAGCGAAACAAACTGGTTGACCAGCCCACCCGAGGTCAAGCTGACAGTGTATGCCACCAGGGCAATCACCCCCACACAGGTCTCACTGTTAGAAAAACACATCGAAAATCAGATGAAGCGACCGTTTAAGCTGATCATTCAATTTAGTCGCGTAGAGCAGGTGACCAACGAAGAGGTGCAGCCCGCCGTCGAAGAAGGGTGGACTCAACCCCAGCTACAAAATCCCCAGTTTCAAAAACCCCAAAAGCCTTAAGGTGATTAGACCTGAGCAGCTCCCAATAATCCCATAATCCCCACCAATCGACTGACTCGTCCCCACCGAATAAACCGCTGGTAGGCTTGTGCTCCGTGTCGTTGCAAATCGATCAGCGCCCCGGCAAAAATGAGCAGCATCGCCCCCGCACAGAGCGTAAACCACCTGGGAGCTACCATCGAGATCCGAGAAAGCGCCATGGGTATCGACAGGACCAACAGCCCCAGTAACCCCCAGACCACCGTAAACGCGACCGAGTTACCCCAGCGACCCGCCACGGTGACAATCCCCTGGGAGCGATCCCCTGGCGTATCGTGCATGTCGAAGACAATCTCATGGGCCAACACATGGATAAACACAAACCCAATGGGGTAGAGCAATGCCGTGGGCCGATGGGCCACCAAACTGCCCAATAACAAGATGGCAGCGATTATCGCTGCCACAACAACATTGCCCAAAATACCGCTATAACGCAGCAGTGGCGAATAGCCCCACAGCGCTACCATGCTGACCATCGCCAATAAACTGGGAGATCTCCCCAAGGGTAGGACGGCTATCAGGGCACTGGCGAACAATAGAACCGCCGCCCACCAGGCCTGATTTAGAGACAGTTTGCCAGTCGGTAGAGGGCGCTCAGGATGGTCAATTCGGTCTTTGTCCACATCCCAATAGTCGTTAATCGCACAGGCTGCCGCATTCATCGCCGCCAGCACATAAGCCGTGAGTATGTAGTGGTAAAGCGGAACGGTTGGAGCCAGGGTAAAGAGAACGGTGGTGCCTGTGATCGCAGCAATTGCCGCCGCCGGTAAGCGAAACAATTGCAAAAAAGCCCGAATAGTTGAAACAAAATCCACCCCCCCGTGGGGTGCGTTATCTCTCATCCAACTCATCATGCTCTCCCTTTTTAACACATGACGCACCTTCTCCAAGGGAATTTGTCTAAGGAACCCTATACCTTTATGGTAGCGAACTGAGACGTTACTCCTGAACAATTTGTAACGTCGCCGCCGCAGAGCGACCAAACTCTTCTGGTGCGTATTGCAGATGGGCATCAGCGCCCGGCCACAGATACGTTCCAGACGTCACAGACCGCACCAGATAATGCAGGGTATAAACCCCCGCTTCGAGGTGATCGCCATAGGCTAGGATTCGATCTTTGTAGATCGTCTGATAGTCAATCTGCCAGCTGTCGCTTTGGGCCTTGAGTGCCTGGGTCGCTGTTTGAAAGGTTGTATCAACTGCCTCAAGGCCCGCGGGTAGCGGATCGGTAATAATCACATGGTCCACTGGATGGTCAGTGATAATCTCCAGCCCAATGTCAAAGACCTCTCCTGCCTCAAGAGTCAACGGTCCTTCACCCGCGCTGAGCCCCTGACTAGAGAGAATCTCCTTCTGGTTAGCAGGGCGCACCTGTCGCGTTACCCGCAGGCCGTTGAGCCGCCCGGGTGGAGTGCCCTGTAGCCGATAGCGATAGGCGGCGAGATAGTGCAGGGTGCCAGGTCCCGATTTCTCCAGGGTCAGCTCAGAGTCCCCTCGGGGGAGATCGGCCATCGCCACCGAGACCTCCTGGCTGGGGGGTGCATAGCCCTCAAATGAATATGACGCCAGGGCGTCACCGGCCAGGGTGACCGTGCTGTTAAAGTTCGGTGGGGTCGCTTGACGCTGGGCATAGTCGGTCAGGGCGATCAGGGCCTGGGCGTTGTCGTAGGTCGTCAACCAGGTGCCGTCACGGCGCAGGGCCAATAAGCCTGACACCAGACGACTAAGGGTTTCAGGGCTGCCGTCGCGGGCGAGGAACAACCGCAACACCTGAGCCTGGGCCGCCGTCGTGGAGTTAAACCAGCGCCAGCGGTTGGGCAAGTTTATCGTGGCCGTGCGCCCGGTTTCGTAAACGGTTTCTTGATACTGGGTGGCCAGCGCATCGGCCTCAGTTTTCCAATCGGGAAAAAGGCTTAGATAGCGGGCCAGTCTGAGCTGATCGACGTCGTCAAACTGGTCGCGCTGGCTGTGCAAATCGCCCAGGAACTGGTTGCGGCGATCGCCCAGGGCATCCAGGGCAATCAGGGTGCGCAGGCGGACCTGGTTTTTACATCGGGCTTCTTTGCAATAGTCATACTGCCCCGGATCATTCAACAGTTTTTGCAGATAACCTTTGAGGGCGCTAACCATGCCCTGATCGACCTGAATGCCAGCGGATTGAGCCTGGGCAATGGCTTCAGCGGCGTAGGGAGAGGAAAAGGGATCCGAACGCTCTGAACTGGGCCAGGCGGCAAACCCCCCGTCAGGTTTTTGTAAGGTCTTGATCTGGGCCAGGGCCTGGACTGCTTTTTCGGTGGGCTTAAAATCCGCCAGGGGTTGACCGTATTTTTGGCTGAGCGGTTGCAGGCTGGCTGCGATCGCAAGCCGACTTGCCGCCGATTCTAAACACGGCAGCGGATCGTCCCAATCAATCCAGTCTACCGGGGCCTTAATCTCAGTAATCAGCGTACTTGCCAGGGACACTTCCAAACCGCCTGCCGCATTCGACACGTTTTCATCCACATTCAATGGGATGGTAACCTCGCCCAGGGTTGTGCCTGTCTCCACCACCTGCTCGGTAATCTCCAGCGGCTTAATCTCCAGCGGCACCTCAAATGCATCGGCAGCGTCCCCCAGCTGACTGGTAAATTTCACCTGGGCGGTGCCCGGTTGCGCCGCCACGACGGGGAAGTGATAGCCTTCTGTTCCTGACTCAGCCTTAGCTTCACGGCTTTGGATATTGGGCTGTTCATAGTCGGGAGCATCGCTGGCAAACTGAAGCCCCTGGCTGAGTTCCCCAGCCAGCTTGAGGGGACCCTTTTGACTCTTCGTATTGGTGACTGAGAGCCCCGCATTGATGCGATCGCCCAGGCGGGCAAACTGGGGCAAAATTGGATTTGAAATCAGCGGCTGGGTCGTGATAAACGTGCTGTCAGTATTGCCAAACCGCAGATTGCCATCCGTCGCCACCGCCATCACCCGCCAGGTGGTGAGATCGTCGGGCAGCGTGAAAGTCACCTCGGCCTGACCCTGGTCGTCAGTCACCACCGAGCCGTTGTAATAGGCCAGAGCCTTAAAGTCTGTGCGGACTCGAGTACGGCCTGCCCCCGCCGAGAAGCCGCCGCCATAGCCCCATCCCTTTGCCAGGGGAGACGCCAGGGGTACCAGCACCACATCCGGGCGGTTGTCGGCAAAGCGCGTCGAGATCGGCTGCTCAGCATAGACAGTTTTGACCAGATCCGGTGGGCGATAGCCGCTGAGCTGCAGCACCGCTTCATTGACTACCATTACCGTCACCTGCCCCTTGAGGGGGTCGCCTTTGGGGTCTTTGAGAGACAGTTTTAAGGTTTGCGCTTGGCCCGGTTCCAGAGAGGCTTGCTGAGGGGTGGCCTCCACCGTGAGATATTTATCCTTGACGCTAGTTTTAAACGGGGCAAAGCCAATGCTAACTAGATTCTCCAGGCTACCTGGTTCGAGGGTCTCAATCGGCTGGCCTTGGCGCACCAGGATCGCCTCGATGGCAGCGTTGGGCAACATCTCAGGGGTCACCTTAAACTGCACCTGGGGAGCACCGCCCTTTACCTTGACAACGGTTTTATACAGCGTGTCGTGGCGAATCACTGCGAAGTATAACTCAGCGTCGGGGTACGGCGATTGAACCAGGGCGGTGGCAGTTTCCCCAGGCGCATAGCTGTCTTTATCGAGCTGGATATCGAGGCGATTGTTGGTATAGCGTCCCCCCCAGTAAACCCGACTCGCCCCCGTTGCCCACAGACGAGTATCGGTGGCCGTTTGCTCCGTCCTGGCGTTGGCAAAATTGGCGCGAACTCGATAGGAGCCAGCATCCGGCGGCGTCAGTTCCACCGTTTTAGGCTGTTTGCCAGAACGCACCGTTGTCTCAACGACGGTTTCATACTCGATCTGGTTTTGGGGTGTGCGGCTGCCCTCGACGACTTTGGTGACGGTGCTATAGGTGATTTTTTGGAGTTCGAGCTTGACCGATTGATTTGCAATGATACCCCCCTCCGGGTCACTCACCACCACGGCCACCTCAAACGGTTTCCCTGCGTCCGCAACAAAGTCACTCTTCAGACCAATCAGCTTGTCGCTGGGCAAAGCCGTGAAGGTTTGGGACCCCGCCACCGAGAGATTCGACACATCCACCACTTCAGCATCTACCCGGTAGGTCATAGGGTAGGGCAAATCATCTGCTACGGTCACAGACACTTCGCCACTGCCCGCCTCGCTGAGGGTGGTACTCTCCTGTAGCACATCGCTGCTGACCGTAGGTTGTTCCTCAGGCCAATACCACTGTCGGCCAAAACGATAGTCCTCCCACCCTTCGGGCTCAAAGTCCACCGGCTCACGGGTGACGTAATATTCGACCTGCCCCCCCTGGACCGGTGGCCCAAACAGATAGTTGCTCTGGGCGCTGGCCATGATCTCATCGTCCGCCAGCACAAATTTTTCATCCAGGCTGAGATCCACCTTAAAGTTGGGCGGCTTAAACTCAGCAATGCGAAACTCCCCGCTAATCTCTTTGCCATCCGCTGCCTTAGCCAGCAGCGAATAGTAGCCCAACGGCTGATCAGCCGGAATCTGCCATTTTAGCGAGAAAGTACCAAACTCATTGACGGTGTGGGTGCCCAGATCGAGGGTGTTACCGTCAGGGTCCGATAGAGAGACTTCATAGGCACTTCCCTTGTCCTGACGTAGCAGTCCATTTTGCAGAAAATAAGCCGTGCCAGTGAACCAGGCCAGCTCCCTCGGCTTATAGAGCGACCGATCGGAGAAGAGGGTCCCCCGGGGGATGGGATTGTTGCCCTCCCAGTCGGCATAGATGCCATAACCATAGTCGCCACTATAGGCCCAGGTCCGCACAAAGGCCCAGTCGGCACCCTCTTTGGCCACCACTAGCAGCTCCGGTGGCGAACTCGGGTCAGGATTACACTGTTTGAGCGTCGCCGCATCCAACAACCACATCCCGGTCGGGTCTGTTTGACCCTGGGCACAGGGTCGGGGTGCCCCTCGCTGGTTGCTATCCAGCTCAGAGCGATAAATCTCCACCGGCACCGCCGCCGCTGCTCCATCCGCTAGATGATGAACCCTCACCAGCCCAGAGTCAGGGAACCACTGGGCAAACACCCCCAGGTTAGTCAACTGCACCAGGCCGTAAAAATCAGGCTCTCGCCAGCGCTGCTGACCGTCTCTCTCATACTGGGTGGTGCGGGTTTTCACCCCGTAGGCCAGCATCCCTGTTTTACCCCCCAGCCGCTCTCGCAGAGGGATAGCTGTCTCCAATATTTTGTTGTGTGCGTTTGTTACCGAGACCGCTGACCACTCACCGGGGGAGGGCAACAGGTCGGTGCTTTTTTCGCGGGGGTAGGCCGTGTCGGTATACACCAGATCCGTCGGCTGCACTACCTTAAAAGCAGCCTTGTAGTTGGCCTCCGGCAGGTTCACCGTAGATACATTCAGCTGCAAATCCTGATTAGCAGGAAAGATATTTAGTCCTGACGGGGCCCACAGGTCAGCGGAGAGATCGCCGGTCTCATACTCGTGGGTGATCGTTTCCCCCAGGGTTTGACCAAACTTGTCTTCGAGATCGGCTCCCAGGGTAATGGTGTAACGGGTTTCAGGCTCCAATGCCCACGGATTGAGATTCACAAACGGGGCATCGTCGTAGGCCTTGACCAGCTGGGGGGCTTCCTTCGGCGGCGGCTCAATCGTAATATTCTCAATGGCAGACTCGGCAACCAGGCCGTTGTTAAACCTGAGCTGCGCCAGGCCTTGCTCAAAACGACCATAGGCTCCCCCTGAGTCTGCCCCACCTATCCTTTCAACACTCTTAAAGGCCAGCGGTGCGTAGGTGACGACCTGACTATCAAAACTGTTGTCACTGGCCAGGTTACCCCGAGCCGGACGCAGCCCCGGCGAGATACTCAGGTCATAGTGAGTAGCCTTTTTGAGCTGGCGCTGGGGGGTGAGGTGATAGCGCCACAGCTGAGTTGAGGGATCAAACTGACTTTGGGGGCTTGAGTTACCCCAAAAAGACTCTTCTGACTCTGCCAGCACTGTCCGCAGGAGAATGCGCTGGGCTGAGTCGGCAGATTGTAGGGTGGCATGGTCTTTGAGAGAGGCGAGATCAAGCTCAACGTTTGAATCCAGCTCCAGGACGGGCTTCAGGTCAATGGGGTCGTTCTCGGACCCACGCCGCCCCTCGATGCCCGGCAGATTAGTGAGGACAATGGGCTCAGTGTTAAACGTCCAGGCCAAATCCTGAGCGAGCTGGTGATCTTGCAAATCCTCTAACCCCGCCTTGAGGGTCACCTGCATCCGCATCGCCTTGGGTAGCGCTCGATCGGCCTGGAAACCTACCATGCGCGGTGTTAATAGTCGAAATTGTCCTGGTAGTTCAGGGATTAGCTCAAAGTTTTCTAAAACATCGCTAGAGCTTTCTAGACTCTCTAGCGGCACAATCGGTGATTTAAATCGAATGCGAATCTGGGCTAAAGGTTCCGCCTGATCAGTGGGGCTAATGCTCTCGATCCAGTCGGGGAGCTCTGGATTGGGCAGGGCGGCTACTTCAGGCAAGGGCTGGGGGGGCGGGGTATCGGTGCTTTGAGGAGTACGTCCAAAAGGCCGCTTACAGGCCACCACCAGTAGGGCGCATACGATGCCCAACATCAGATATTTCAGGATATGATGCAGCCTGCCACGACCAACCATTCGGGATCCCCCTGGTCAATAGTTCTGTCATAACCAATCCCGTTTGGCGTGTCGGTAGATTCCCACAATTCTTAATCCAGAAGGGTTTTGACCGTAATTTATCTTTACCCGCTGTGATGCCTCTTACCGACTGGCATTGTCTTACAGACTCAATTGGAGCTTATCAGCATATTATCTTTGCGCTGATTACAAGCCGAGAAATTAAGGATTTGCTCATGGCAATATCTCATCTTTCGAAAAAGGTCATCACTGTTTTTGCAGAAACCGCTTTGGGGTAAGCCCTTTAACTTGCTTAAACACCCGTGTAAAGTGTGACTGATCAGTAAAGCCAAACTGATGGGCTATCTCGGCAAGGGTGAGTGAATCTGGTTTGATCACGTCTTGTTTGAGTAAAACAGCAGCGCGTTCCACCCGGCGTTTCATCACGTATCGGTGTGGTGTTAGGCCAAAAGCTTGCTTAAACAGTCGAGAAAAATGAAACTTACTCAAGCCTGAGACAATCGCCAGGTCATTCAGACTGAGATCTTCGCTCAGATAGGCTTCTATGTAGTCAATCACCTGGGCTAACCGCTGCCGAGCAAAGGTCTGGCCAACGGGGACATCCAGGGAAACTTCGGTACTGTAGTGATTGACGAAATGGATCGCCAGCGCCGTAGACAGCGTATCGGCATAGAGTCTGCCGTTGGGACCACCGCTTTCGGCCTCTGTCAGGAGTGCCTGGATCAAGGTTTGCAAATGCCTGTCTTGGACCTTATGCCGCCGTCGAAATACCTGACGCTCAATCAGGGGCTGTGCCGGCAGTGCTTCGATGATTTTGGCTGGGTCCAGGGTGAGCAGTACAAATTGGTTGTAGGTATTGATGCGATGGGAAAATGGCACCCCCGCCGGATTTACCCACAGGTCTCCAGGGTCATAGCGATGGGTTTTAAAGGTTTTGCCATCTTTCCACTCCCACTCAAAGGATGGCCCCACATTCATCGCAAAATAATGCTGAGGCACCGTGACATCGTCAGGGTTAAACGCGTCATTTTCCCCCTTTTCGATATAAATGCCGTCCCAACTCAAATCTCTACTACACACTAAAATGTGGCCTGTATCTACATCTGGCTTGGGTTTGAGGGTTTGGCTATCGACAAAATTAATCTGGCTCTGCATGGGCTAGGCAATCCGCATTTAGCAATTTCGTACCAAAATTGAGCAAGAAAATTCAAGAATTTTCTGGAGATCTCGTCGATAGTGGTGACTGTAGACTGACGACATGACGCTTCAGTGGAGGCAAAACCTATGCATTATTATACGCTCGGCAATACAGGCCTGAAAGTCAGCCGCCTGGCCCTCGGCACCATGACCTTTGGGGATGACTGGGGCTGGGGTGCAGATGAGGCCAATGCCCGCCAGCAGTTTGACACCTATCTAGAAGCGGGTGGCAATTTCATCGATACCGCAGATCTTTACACCAACGGCAACAGCGAGAAGATGCTGGGTCAGTTTATAAAAGAAACCAATAGTCGCGATAGAGTTGTTGTGGCGACTAAATTTAGCTACAACGCTGAGCCAGGAAATCCCAATGCAGGGGGCAACGGACGCAAGAATATTTTGCGCGCGGTTGAAGGCTCTCTACAGCGTCTAGACACTGACTACATTGATCTCTATATCCTACATACCTGGGACCAGGTAACCCCCGCAGCCGAAGTCGTTCGCACGCTGGATGATTTGGTGCGGTCTGGCAAGGTGCGCTATGTAGGTCTATCTGATGTCCCAGCCTGGTATGCCGCCCAGGCCCAGACGATTGCCCAGGAACGCCATTTAGAACCGCTCAGTGCTCTCCAATTGGAATACTCTCTCGCGGAGCGAAACATTGAATTTGAGTATGCCCCGTTGGCCCAGGCCTTAGGCACCGGCATCATGGTTTGGTCGCCCCTGGCCAGCGGCCTGCTCTCCGGTAAATACAAGCCTTCTCAGGGGGGAGCAGACGGGGCGGGGCGTCTAGCCACCCTCGCAGGTAGTGACAACCCAGCTTTTAACAAGTTTACCGACCAGAATTGGGCCGTTGTGGCTGAGTTAGAAAAGGTGGCGAATGAGTTAGGTCGCTCCATGGCTCAGGTGGCGGTCAACTGGGTTGCTAACCAACCTAGCGTGGCCTCAGTCCTGATCGGGGCTACCAAGCTGCATCAGCTCAAGGACAATTTGGGAGCCCTCGACTTTGATATTCCGGCGGAGCTGCAACACCGTCTGGATGCAGTCAGCAAACCCGAGACGAAATTTCCCTACACCTTTTTTGAACCCGGTCTCCAGGGCATGATCACCGGCGGTGTGACGGTGGGTGATAAGCCAGAGAGCTATCGCCGTCCCATTTTGGTAGAGGCCAGTGGGGCTGGCGTGACCGCCAGCGAATCGTAAATTTAAGCTGTTCACAAGGCTGTTCACGATGTAGAAGGGATGCAACCTAAAGCAGCACAAGTCTCTGTCCAGGTATGGGAATCCGACGGCATCTTGCTAGAACAATATGCTTACACATCCGGTGCGGTTACCCCTTTGCCCAAGCATACCCATGCCGAATACCAGTTTGGATTGAGCTTTGACTGTCAGGGTGAGTATTTTTATCGCGGGGCTCACCATGTTATTCCCACGGGCAGTCTGAGTGTGGTTCATTCCGGTGAGGTGCATGCGCCTAGCGATCGCACCGCTTTGTCAAAACCGGTCCATTTTGCCATGGCGCACATCGATCCCTCGTGGTTACAGCTTGTGGCTGCGGAGATGGCCGAAAGGCCCACCTGTGAACCCTTTTTCCCAACCGCCTTTATCACAGACCCTGGGTTAAATCGCTTGTTTCTGGCGCTGCAGGCGGCGACCGACAGACAAACTTCCAAACTTGAGCAAGGGACAGCCCTCTGGGATTTTCTCACCCATCTGTTTGCAAACCATGCTTCCGATCAATCTGCGCTCAAGCCGGTCAGGCCGGTTCACCAAGCCGTAGCGCAGGCCCGTGATTATCTCCAGGCCCATTACGCCGATGATATTTCCCTTGAAGAGTTAGCTGCGATCGCAGGTCTAAGCCGATTTCACTTTTGTCGTGTGTTTCGCAAACAAGTGGGCATCTCCCCCGCTGCTTACCAAACCCAGCTACGGATTGCCCAATCCAGAAAACTTTTAGCCCAGGGTTTCCCCATCGCTACCGTCGTCGAAATGACTGGATTTTACGATCATAGCCATTTCGGCTGGCATTTCAAACGTCAGGTGGGGGCCACCCCCCGCAGCTATGTTCGCAAAATCAGGTTTGAAAGATAGCAATATCTTCATAGTCTTTCGAGCAGTGTTGGCCGTAGTCTTTAATTATTTATTAACAATTAAACGCATCTGAGCCGAGTTAAACATCCTCTTTGAACACCCCCTTTAGGAGATCATGTCAAACATCAATCGCCGCAAAATTCTAGCAACCGGTACCGTCGCTGCTACCGGACTGGCCGCCGCCATATCCACCGGTCACGCCAAAGCCAATACGCTCAACCCGATTGAATCTGAAACCAAAGCAGCGGACCCAGCCGGTAGATTTACCGGGAAAGTTGTGCTGATCACAGGGGCCACCTCTGGCATTGGTGAAACAACCGCCAAAGCCTTTGCCAGAGAAGGGGCTCAAGTTGCCTTTAACGGGCGTCGTGCTAACCTGGGCCAGCAGGTAGAAAGCGAGATCCTTTCCTTTGGTGGAGACGCCACCTACATTCAGTCCGAT
>JBCCRZ010000061.1:0-15674 GCA_039200855.1 Cyanobacteria bacterium P01_D01_bin.44
GGGTGAAGCGTTATTTCAGCTTGATCGACTCAGCGATGCCGAAACCGCCCTGGTGGAGGGGGTCAACGTTTGGGAGTCTTTGCGAGCTGGCTTGGGTACCCATGATGAATTTAAAGTGTCGCTGTTTGAGACCCAGCTGACCACCTATCGCAATCTGCAAGAGGTGCTAGTCAAGCAAAATAAAGCCGAGCCTGCCCTGGCGGTGGCCGAACGGGGGCGAGCCAGGGCCTTTGTTGAACTGCTGGCGAGGGGGAAGTCGAGGGTGATCTCATCAACTCAACCCCCGACGTTGGAGCAGTTGAAGCAGGTGGCTCGCGATCGCAACGCCACCCTGGTGGAATACAGCATCATCCGTGACCAGGCCACCGAGCTACCCCACGGCGCGTCGGTGCAATATCGGCAACAACAGCAAGACTCAGCCCTGTTTATCTGGGTGGTGAAACCCACCGGAGAGGTCCACTTTCAACAGGTGCCTTTGACCGAGCCCAACCAGGTCAAAACGGTTGCTGATCTGGTACAAACCGCCCGCAGCCAGATCAAAGCTCGGGGCTTTGCCAGCCCAGCTCAGATTAACCCCGGCGACCAGGTGACTCGCATTGGCGATGTCCCCACCCTGGCCCCCTACACCGTGGTCTCAGTGGATTCGGCGGCGGCCACCGTCACCCTTGACCATCCCGAGATCAGTCTGCCAAACCCAACCGTACCCATCTCTGAGGTGAGTCTCATCGATCAAGGCACCCCTCAAAATAATCCGTGGTCAACGGGCTTATTCAATGACACCGCGCAGCTACAAGAACTCCATGAGTTGTTGATCGAGCCGATTGCCGATTGGCTACCCCAGGACCCAGAAGCCCAGGTGATTTTCATTCCCCAAGAACAACTCTTTTTAGTCCCCTTCCCTGCCTTAAAAAATGCCACCGGGCAGTTCTTAATCGAACAACACACCGTCTCCACTGCCCCGGCGATTCAAGTCCTGGGGCTCACCCGCCAGGCAGCAACTTCCAACGCCTGGCATCAATCCCCGCTGGTGGTCGGCAACCCCAGCCCCATGCCCGCTGCCTTTGCCGCCCTACCCTTTGCCGAGCAAGAGGCTCAGGAGATTGCGCCCATCTTATCCACCCAGCCTCTGCTCCAGGCAACGGCTACTGAGTCAGCGGTAAAACAACAGATTAGCCAGGCCAGTCTGATCCATTTAGCCACCCACGGCTTTTTTAATGAGACCCAGCCGCTCCAGGGAGCCCTGGCGCTGGCTCCGGTGGCGCAACAAGACGGACTGTTGACAGCGGATGAGATCTCAGCGCTGTCGTTGCGGGCAGAGCTGGTGGTGTTGAGTGCCTGTGACACCGGGCGCGGACGGATCACGGGTGACGGGGTGATTGGTCTCTCTCGGGCTTTTTTGGGGGCAGGTGCCAACAGTGTGATGGCGTCGCTATGGCAGGTGGCGGATGATTCGACGGCGGTACTGATGGTGGCGTTTTATCGGCAATTGGTGCAGGGGCAAACCAAGTCGCAAGCCCTGCGGCAAGCAATGTTGGCGACGATGGAAAGTCATCCTGACCCCCAT
Organism: Cyanobacteria bacterium P01_D01_bin.44; assembly: GCA_039200855.1. GTDB lineage: Bacteria > Cyanobacteriota > Cyanobacteriia > Phormidesmidales > Phormidesmidaceae > SIO4C1. The sequence continues at coordinate 1,565 of JBCCRZ010000061.1, forward strand.
GATTGGGCTGCATTTACAGTGATCGGTGCGCCGGAGTGATCGGCTGTGGCAAGAAACCGGGTTTCTAGTGATAACCTTTTAGACAATGCCAATACTCCCGGAGAAACCCGGTTTCTACGTCGGCAACGTTATTTATCCGCCCACAGCGTCGAAGATGGATTGGGTGCTCAACTGAAGCTCTGGGCAGGTGGGCGATTTAATCCGGTCTTGTGCTCGAAACTGTTGTACCTGATACTTACCCTCGACAAGCTGATAGACCGAAATTGTCGGTGTCTTGGGCGAACCGATATATCGAGCTGCCCCCAGGGCTAAATAATCTACAATCCAGTATTCGAAGATGCCCAGAGCCTCGTAACTCAGCCAGTTTGTAAAGATAGTCATCACGCCAATTGGTAGAGGTCACCTCAACGGCTAGCTGGATGGGCTCCTCTAGACAATTGCAATCCGCAGACAATTGCAATCCGCCTGGAGAAACCCGGTGTCTATCAGCAGAGCTTATTAACGGTCCAACATTGCCAACAGCTCCAACACCACCCCATTGGTCCAGCCAAATCCGATCTCATTAGAACTGTAGCCAAAGTGAATCTCATCCGAAACATTGGCAGAACAGCGCTCGACGTCATATTTCTCGACCAGGGTGCCGCTGGCTTCAAACTCTTTGACCACCATCTTGAGAAATTTCTCAGAGAGACGATCGGCTTCAGTTTTATACCCGTAACGACGCAGCCCCTCAACTGCAAACAGCTGGAGCGGTGCCCAGCCAAAAGGGGCATCCCACTGGTTGCCCGAGATATGGGTGCTGGTCAGCAATCCACCGGGGGCCTCAAACTTAGACAAATTTGTCACCACCTGACGGGCCTGTTCTTCTGAAGCTAACCCCGCCCACAGAGGCATAAACGTCGTCGCAAACTCATAGGTGCGACGTTCCTCAGTGCGGAAGTTGTAGTCAAAATAAAGGCCGGCCTCTTTATCCCACAGATAGTGGTCGATGCGGTGTCGGCGTTGCTCAGCCTGGTGCAGCCAATGGGCGATGCCGTGATAGTGGCCGATGATCTCGCTAATTTGGGCGATGTCTCGCTCCATCTGGTATAGCAGCACATTTAAACAGACTGGGGCATAGTTCACAATGTCGGCGCTAAAGGGGCCAAATCGATGGGTGATGTCAAACCCAGACTCTCGCATGGAGCGATCGCCCTGGTAAAACTGCTCAGTCAGGCAGTCTTGTTCCCGATTGTAGTAAAGTGCTGTGTCATAGTCAGGCACTTCGTTGTGGCGATAGTAAGCCTGCACTCGGTCGTAGTGGGTGTGACCCGTTTCGTCACGTTCAGAGCAGACGACCTCAGGGGCTGGACCTGTACCCAGCGCGTTGTAGTGGGAGAGCCCGGTGATCTGGTTAAGGTGGGGCGGCACCGTCCAGTAAAAGTAATAGTTTTGCAGGGTAGGCAGCAGCGATCGCAACCAGGCTCGATCTTGCAAATACTCATAGAGCTTGAGCACCATGCGAGTTAAGATGGGCGGCTGTGACCGATTGAGCATGTAGGTGCGATTGGCGTTAAGTACCGTGCCGTAGTGATCCACTTCGTATAAAAGCTGATCAACCATGCTCTTAGCCAGCTCAATCTCGCCGTCTTGTAACAGCCCCAGCAAGATAAAGTAGCTGTCCCAGCCGTACATCTCGTTAAAGCGCCCGCCGGGAACCACATAGTCGTGGGGCAGGTACAGCAGCCCGTGCTCTTGAATTTGGTCCATATCCGCCGGTAGCACGCGCAGCTCAATCTGAGCCAGCAATTTGGGAGAAAGTGTCGCCGCCAGCTTAGCCTTGGCCTGGTCTAGGTCTTCGAGGTGAGAGACATAGACAGGCCAGGGGGTGTTTGGGGCGTGCTCAACTTTTTCGTCTTTGGCGGCCTCGACAATGTGTTCTAGCGATCGCGACAGGGTCCGCCAGGTTTGTTTAATATAAACTCGGATAGCGCCGATCTGGGCATCGGTCAGGGTTGTTTGTGGCTTTAGGGGAGTAACGGTCACAGGCTGCAATCCTCTCGGCTGAGTGCAAAATGTTTAGGGAGCGTGTTTGAAAAGCACAGGGTCAACGCACAAGCGCCCCAATCACTAGGACGCTTTCACAGCAAAGCCTTGGCCCTATCGCTTAGGCACCGAGCAGGGGTAACCCCTTGGCGATAGTGGCCTCATAATGCCCGAACAAGTCAGGTCATTGGCTATGGAGATTGGCTATAAATCTGGTATGCACAGGCCCATTATGGTCAGCACAGCCGTCTGTGCCCTGGGACAGCGCATTATCTTTGAAGTTTAAACTTAATTTGATTAAAAGTCGACAAACCTGGGAATGCGATCGCAAACCAATCTGTCATACCGCTCCTTGACGGAGCGGTGAAACTTGCGCTAGCAACATCAAGGCAGCAACATTCAGCCAGCCCAGGCGTCAATTGCCTTGAATACCCAAGCAGCTTGCTGCCTAGCCCCGGATGATGGGGGCTAGTTTCTAAAGCTAAGTAAAGCGATCATAAGCGATGTAAGCCTCTAGCACAATGCGTGCTGTTATTTTGTCAAGGTAATAACAATTACAGCGCCTCTACTCACTACCCACTACTTTCCACCCACCTAAGCCGCCCCTTCATTCACCAACAGCGCTACAGGAAAATAGTTCAAAATTTGCCCCACTGAGAACACGTTGCCAGTGCCCAGGTTTTGCTCAGTAATGCCTTCTTGCCAGGGGGCATCTCCACTGTTCACAAGACTGTTAGGGATTTCGATGACGGTATCTGCCCAAACGGCCTCTCCAAGGGGATATTTGCCCGGTTTGATCAGCTCGGTGAGATATCGGGGTACCACCGTGACGACGGTTTGCTGCTCGTGCTGTCGGGCAAAGGCGATCACCTGGCCCTCGTAAGGCCCCATCACCTGCACCGGGATATAACTGCCTTTTTCAAACACGGCGCGATATTGGTTGCGCACCGTCAGTGCTCGCATCATCATAAACTGCTTGATGCGGCCATCCTGGCGGTGATCTAGCAGCTTGGTACACAACCCTAAAATGTCGCTGCTCTCAGATTTCAGCGCTTTAAGAGAGGCCATCCGCGCTTTGTAATCAACCGAACGACGGTTATCGGGGTCGACCAGGCTAAAGTCCCAAAACTCGGTCCCTTGATAAAAGTCAGGTAGGCCAGGGGCCGTGATCTTCAAAAGTGTCTGGGAGAGAGAATTGTAGATGCCGTAGTCGGCAATGATTTCCCAAAAGGGACGAAACTTGCTCAGAAACTTATTTTTTGAGCCTGGTTTTAGAATCTGGTCAACAAATTTGACAAACCCTTCTTCATAAGCGCTGTCGGGCTGTAGCCAGGCGGTGTGTACTTTGGCTTCGCGCACGGCTTTAACGACATATGCCTTCATCCGTTCCGTAAACTCAGGCAGGTCAGCTTTGTCAAAGGGATAGGCTCCGACCAGGGTTTGGTAGAGAAAATATTCGTCATTGGCATCGGGAATTTGGCGGTCGCCGTCGGTTTGCTTGAGCTTACTGTTGAGCTGGCTCCAGGTTTTGACATCAGCGGCCCAGCGCTCGGGCAGCTCAGATAGCACGTTGAGGCGGGCTCGCACGTCTTCGCTGCGCTTGGTGTCGTGGGTTGAGGTGGTATTCATGGTCTGGGGCCAGTGCTCCACCTGACTTTGGTGGTACTGGTGAAACGCCTTGGCCGACACCCCAAACTGGTTAGGGGAGCCCCCGACTTCGTTGAGGGAAATAAAGCGACTGTAGACATAAAAGAGGGTATCTTCGATGCCCTTGGCCATCAGCGGACCGGTAAACTGCTGCAGCCGCATGACAAAATGCAGCCACTGGGCGCGTTCTTCTTCGGGTAGTGAATATTCGTATTCGAGTAGCAAAAATTTCTCGATCAGGTTGAGCTCGTTAACCAGCTGGGGGATTTGGCGTTTGGCGGTCTGGATCGCCTGCTGGATGTATTTGAGGTCGGTTTTGGTAATGCCCCCCTGGTTGATGTAAGTGCAATAGACGGGGAAGGCGACCAGTACCTCTGAAATGGCTTTTTTGAGTCCATTCAGGGTGAGATCTCGGCCATAGCGGTACTGGCTTGAAATCCGCTTTAGAAAGCGGGCCAAATTATCCACATCCCCTGCCAGATTTTTATCGGCAATCAGCCGTTTTTTCTCTAAAAACAGCTCCGAATAGGGGGTATCAATGTCGGTAAATTGCTGATAGAGGTAGTCAAACTGACGCTGATTGTCTCGACAGCAAAATAGCCCGTTGACTAGATTGAGAAAGTCGTAGCCGCTGGTCCCCTGAATGGGCCATCGTCTAGGGAGTCTTTCATGGGGCTCTAAAATTTTCTCGACAATCGTATAGGTATTGCCGACCTTTTGCCGCAGAGATTCTAAATACTGGGTGGGATCGTAGAGGCCATCGACATGGTCGATGCGCAGGCCGGTGACTTTGCCCTCGGCGATCAGCTCGGTGACAAAGTCGTGGACATGGTGGAAGACCTTATTATCGTCAACTTTGACGCAAATTAGCTCGTTAACGGTAAAAAAGCGGCGATAGTTGAGTTCTTCGGCCCCGACTTTCCAAAATGAGAGGCGGTAGTATTGCTCCTGGAGTAGCTCGTCGAGCAGGTCATAGGTTTCAGGCTGACCGGGCTGACCGTTAAAGGTTTCGAGGTTGTGATCGATAAAGACGCTAATCTCGGGGTTGGTTTTGTATAACTCCCATAGCAGGAATTTTACAAAGGCGACCTGATCTTTGCGCTGCTGGCCTGAGATCTCGGGGCGAATATCTTTAACCAGATACAAAATCCCAAGCAGCTTAATGTAGTCGGGGTGCTGCCGCCCCAGGGATCGAGCCAGTCGCCCCAGGTCATGGGTGATCAGCTGGGCATAGGACTCTATGCGGACGGGAAATTGCAAGCTGTAGTAACGGACATAAAGGCCGCTCTCGTCATAGCCCAGCTGAATTTCGCCGCGCTCCAGACAGCGATCGTAAAAATCGCCCAGCATCGGAGCCAGGACGCGATCATTGATTTCTTCGTAGGGTTGCTCCCACTCGATGTCAAAGTAGTTGCCATATTCTGAGGCGGGGCCGTGCTCTAGCACATCCATCAGATAGATGTTTTGGCTGTCATAGGCCATGTGATTGGGCACAATGTCTTGCAGCCAGCCCATGCTGCGATCGCGCAGCGCTTTGCTCAGGGTACTAAAGTCTTGTTCGCTGCCCAACTCTGGATTTAGCTGGGTGGGATCGACCACATCGTAGCCGTGGGTACTGCCCTTTCTAGCCTTAAAGATAGGAGAGGCATAGATATCGGTAATGCCCAGCGCTTCGAGGTAAGGGACGATATATTTAGCAGCTTTGAAGCCGAAGTCAGGATTGAACTGCAACCGGTAGGTAGCAACGGGAATACGCATGGGGGGTAAAAGATATACCTAATGGCGGGAGCGGTCTTAATGGCCAGACTGATACAACACGAAGTTATAAGGGGCCAGGACGATTTCGGGGTGGGTTGGAGCAGCAGGCGCGATTGTACCGGGGCCAGCCCAGGCCAGCTCTGCTGAGTCGATCTGTCGCTGCCAGGCGTGGGACGACTCAAGTTTAACGGTAGCGCTATCCTCCGAAAAATTCATTACGCTCAGGCGGCGTTGATCGCGGTTCCAACAGTGGATTTGTAGCACATTTGCTGTCCGTAATACCGTCATCTCTGAACGTGACCATTGAGACGGAATGCCCATCTGCTTACGCAGGGCAATCAGCCGTTGATAAAATTTGAATAGTACCTGGTGCTGTGGCTGGCTGAGCAGATCCCAATTCAGCTTGGTCCGATCAAACGTCTCGACACCCGCGGCATCGGGGGGCTCACCTACCCCGTGAAAGGCTTCGAACTCTCGTTTGCGCCCCGCCCGCACCGCCGCAATCAGGTTGGGATCGCCGTGATCGACAAAATAAAGGAACGGGGCCGTTTCGCCGTATTCTTCGCCCATAAACAGCATGGGCAGGTAAGGCGATAGCAGCGTTGCCCCAGCGGCTAGCTTTAGCGCTTCAAACGGGACTAACTGAGATAGTCGCTCTCCCAGCATACGATTGCCCACCTGATCATGGTTTTGGGCACAGACCACAAACTGCTGGGCCGGGTGCCCGTCGGCGTCGCTGCCGTGATATCGCTGCCGAAAGGGCGAATATTTCCAGTTATAGACAAAGCTATCGCGGTAGGCAGAGGCCAGACTCTCGGGATCGCCAAAGTCGCTGTAGTAGCCAGTCTTCTCGCCCGTGATGGCAACGTGCAGCGCATGGTGAAAGTCATCACTCCACTGGGCGTCGAGGCCGTAGCCGCCCTGCTCAGCATCGCGAATAATGCGTACGTCGTTGAGGTCGCTCTCGGCAATTAAATAGAGGGGCCGATTAAGGGTTTGCCCCAGGGTCGTGGTTGCCGCCGCCAGCTCTGTTAAAAAGTGCTTAGCCCCAAAGTCGTAGATGGCATGGATTGCATCTAGACGCAGCGCGTCAATATGATAGTGCTCAAACCAATAGAGGGCATTACTTATAAAGTAGTGGCGTACCCCATCGCTAAAGGCATCGTCAAAGTTGACGGCGATCCCCCACGGCGTCCGATATCGATCGGTCATATAGGGACCATATAAGCCGGTGTAGTTCCCCTCTGGCCCAAAGTGGTTGTAGACCACATCCAAAATCACCGCCAGCCCCCGCTGATGGCAGGCATCCACCAATCGCTTCAGCCCGATCGGTCCGCCATAGGCGTTTTGCACTGCAAACGGGCAGGCCCCGTCATAACCCCAGTTGCGATCGCCCGGAAACTGGGCCACTGGCATGATCTCCACCGCCGTGATCCCCAGCGAAATGAGGTGATCTAAACGCTCAATTGCCGCCTCAAAAGTGCCCGCTGGCGTAAACGTGCCCACGTGCAGCTCATACATAATGTAGTCAGCCAGGGGCAGATTTCGCCAACTGCGATCGCGCCACTCAAAGCTGCCATGGTCTACCACCGCTGAGGCGGCATGAACGCCCTCTGGCTGATGGTGAGACGCCGGATCGGGCCAGCTTTGGTCTCCATCCAGTCGATATCGATAGCGAGCCCCTGGTTGAATATTGTCCAATGCAATTTGCCAGTATCCCCGCTCATTCCGAACCATCTCCTGAGGAGTTGTCTCCTCCAGGTGCAGTTCGACCTTCTCTAAATGCGGTGCCCAAACCGTAAACTCACAGCGATTGTTACCTAAATAGCTAGCTCCAAGTCTCATAAATGGTGATTTGCTTCATAGGTTCCTGATAGTGAAAATTATTGTATCAAGCAAATTTAAAGAGAGCGGGTTAGAGGGCGAGAATCGAGTTGTTACCGTTTCAGTAACCCGATCCATACCCAGGCGAAGTAATCCATATAATTTAGGCTAAACGCGAGTGTCACATCCTATTCAGGAGAACACCCATGGCCTATCTGACAAGGTTGGGATTGGTTTTACTCGTTTCACCCGCCATTTCTTTAATCTCTCAAGAGAGCCTGGCACAGGATTTTGATCTGATTTTGAGGGGTAGCGCTAACACTACCAGGGTCGAACAGGGCGTTGAATATTCGTTGATTATCGCCGAAACCCCCCATCCAGAAATTGATTACCGGCTTGTACAGATCCTGCCTAATCCAAGGTTTGACTATAAGCTCATCATCATTGAGCCGCCTTTAGGGCAGACTCCACCTTTAGGGCAGTCTGAACGTTTCCGTTAAACCATCGTCCGGGCCTGGGTCAGCGCCTGATCCAAATGCCACGCCGCGTTGATCAGCGAAAAATGGGTAAACGCCTGGGGAAAATTGCCCAGCGCTTCGCCCCGAGGGCCGGTTTCCTCGGCATAGAGCCCCAAATGATTCGCATAGCCCAACATACCTTCAAACATCAGTCGAGCCTCGTCGAGCTTAGCCGGGTCTGCCTTGCCCGCTCGGGTCAGCGCCTCCACTAGCCAAAAGGTACAGAGGTTAAAGGTGCCTTCTTTGCCCAACAGCCCATCCCCAGACTCTTCGACGTTATAGCGGTAGACCAGGCTATTCGACACCAGCCCGCCCTGGGTGGGGCGTTCTAAGATCGCGTCGAGGGTTTTGAGAAATCGGGGGTCGGTGGGCGACAAAAACGACACTAGCGAAAACAGCAGGGCGCTGGCGTCGAGTGAGTTACCCCCGTAATACTGCATAAACGCCTGCCGCACTGGGTCCCAACCGTTTTGCATGATGTCTTCGTAGATCAGATCGCGCTCCTCGCGCCAGCGGTGCTGATTGCAGGGAAACGAGCGGCGGGTGGCCAGCCGCAGCGCCCGATCCAGGGCTACCCAGCACATCAGTTTTGAGTAGACAAAATGCTGCTGACCGCTGCGCACTTCCCAAATGCCTTCGTCTGTGCGATGCCAGTTTTTGCACACCCAATCGATCAGTTGCCGTAAATGGGTCCACAGGTCGTAAGAAATCGGCAGGCCGTGGCCGTCGTAAAGATAGACCGACTCCATCAGCTCCCCATAGATATCGAGCTGGAGCTGCTCAGAGGCGGCATTGCCAACGCGGACGGGGCGCGATCGCAAGTACCCCTCCAGATGATCCAGGTTTTCTTCGACCAAATGATGGCGACCGTCAATGCCGTACATGATCTGGAGGGAACCGTCCGGGTTGCGATCGTGGCAACGGGCCTCAATCCAGTTCATAAACTGAGCCGCCTCTTCGGTGAAGCCAATCCGCAGCAGCGCCGTCAGCGTAAACGCCGCATCCCGAATCCAGGTATAGCGATAGTCCCAGTTGCGCTCGCCGCCCAGCTCCTCGGGCAGGCTACAGGTGGGGGCTGCCACAATTGCCCCGGTGGGCTCAAAAGTCAGCATTTTTAGGGTCAGCGCTGAGCGCTCTACCATTTCTCGCCAGCGCCCTTGGTAGGTAGACCGTGCCAGCCACCGCCGCCAGTACTGCACTGTGTGCTTAAACAAATCCGTCGCCTGCTCCGGTGAGATCGGCAGCCCGCAGCCCGCCCCCGACTCAATCCCCTGGAGCACAAACACCGCACTCTCGTCTGACCCCAGCGTAAACTCCGCAAAGACACCCGTGCCCTTGTCCTCGAGTGGCACATCCGTCGCCAGCCCCGCACTCAGCGTGTCAGCGTAAAAGCAAACTCCTTTAGGGGTTATGTCAGCCGTGTGGCCGTTCCTAGCATAATTAAACGCAGGCTGACACTCCATGTGAAACCGCATCGCGCCCCGCACCACCCTCACCTGGCGAACTAGCGAATGGTAGCCAATCTCTTCGCTATTGAGCCCTACTGGCATAAAGTCAATAATCTCGCCCACCCCCTCAGGGGTCAAAAAACGCGTGATCAACACATTGGTGGCAGGCCAATAAAGCTGTTTGCGTTTCACATAGTCACTCAGCCTCTGACTATCCTCAAGGGCGGGGGCGATGCGAAAGAATCCACCCTTTTGATCATCTAGCACCGCTGCAAACAGACTTGGCGAATCGTGATTTGGAAAACACAGCCAGTCGATAGAGCCATTCAGGCCCACCAAAGCCGTAGTGTACATGTTGCCAATAATGCCGTAATGCTCAATGGGCTGGTAGGTCATTGGGTCACTGAAAGTTATGCTGAACGATTGCACTCTGCCATGATGCGCGCGCTGATTAATGAGCATCATCTAAGTACAAGCTTAATCTTCACAACAAAATAATCTAACCAAAAGCAACAAAGTATAACGCTTCGTTACCTATCGATGACATTCGCCCAAATCCTTTGCCAGGATGGATTTAATAGTGCCATTGCCGCTCGACTCAATCAGGTCAATCATCTCTTGTCACTGCAAACGGTGGATAGCGAAGAGAGTTATTAGAAACGATGACATCCCCAAGGTGTTCAACCTCTCTAACGCCCAATACCCAACACCTACTCAAATATCAAGATTTGGATTCGGAGTTTGTTGCTCATCCCATAAATCCTGAAAAAATTGTTGCCTTTGTTCGTCAGATAAGATGTTGAGGAGTTGCTGCATAGCATTTTGAAAGGCCACATTCACGGCAGTTTGCTGGTAAGTCGACAGGCCAAGATTCAGCTCATAAATGCTCAAGGGTTCATCAGGACCCTCCACGAATGAATCCTGAAGCTGAGTATATTGCTCAGAGGTGAGAATTGCTTCTAGCTCCTGAGCAAGTATGCCATCAATTACCATAATCTCATGGGTTTGCTCAGTGCTCAGATCTAAGTTGCTGAGCCAGGTCGGTAATGAAATCGCATCTGCAACAATCTCAGCAGGCAGAGCCATTGAAATCTGAGATGGGCAATTATCCTCTGAACAAATCTCAGCTGGGAAAGTAATGCTATCAAAAACACCTTTTTCAATGTCCCGTGCAAAATGCCTGCTGAGCAACGCATCTGCCAGAATTTCTACGGTTTGGCCAGAGGTTGCTCGGCGATAGTGGGTAATTGCTACTTGATCACCCAGATCGAGAGACAAATAGGTAATTGATTGTGGGGGCCTATTTTTGAAACCTTGTTCGAACATCGCCAGTGGACCCCGGTGATCCATGATCAAACCAGTTAACCCGATTAATGGCATTAACCAGCGCAAATAATACCAGCGAATAGCTTTAGTCTCAGCCAACTGGATAGGAGGCGTCTCAGATGTTGGGGGAGTCATGGGTACCTAAAATGAGTGAGCATTTACTTATTATTTGGGCATCAAAATTACTTGGGTATCAGATATGCGTGTCGGGTAAAGTTTCCCCTATTGTCTACTATCTACTACCAGTGTCTACTATCTACTACCAGGCAACTGCTGGCACTCGCATCAAGGCCGAACACTTTTCCAGAGAATTTCGACAACAGTGTCTATATATTCCTGAGGCTCGGGCAGCAGCGCTGGAGACATCTGGCTGAGGATGACGTAGTTCATCACGCTGCCTGCAAACATTTGAGCGATGACTTGGGGATTTTCGGTTTGTATTCGCCCCAGGGCAACCTCTTTCTCGAAAAATTGAGTCAGCGCCTTAAGATTACGAGTGGGTTGAGCCGTACCAGACTGCATCATGGCGGGTATCGGTAGCCCCTTAGACATGACCATCATCATTTTTGGAAAATGCTCCCGAGAAAACTCCAGTGCTTTAAGGCCAATGTCTTTGAGGTTTTGCTTTAAGTCTCCTTGACCCGAAACAGTTTCTAAAAAGGATAGCAAGGAAGACCTGTCTGATAGCCCCATTGCAGCAAAGAACAGATTTTCTTTAGTGGAAAATCGCTTGAAAATGGATCCTTCAGAAATACCTGCCCGTTCCGCAATTTCAAGGGTAGATGCACTAAATCCTTTTTCAAGGAAAACTGCCTGAGCCGCTTCCAGAATTTGTTCATCGGTGATTTTGCGTGTTCTGGCCATATCAGTGAGTTGCTACTCATTTTTATAGTGACGGAGTCAAGCTTTGTCAAGACCCTGCAGGTCCTATTTTAGAGGACAGATTTACCTCTATGAAAACCATAGCCTAGAAATTCTTTGCCTGATTGATAAAACGGCTCCCATGACTTAAGTCCCATTCTTGAATTATAGAGTTGACGCATTTTGTCATCTGGGCTATTAGTAAGTAAGTGGTCACTTAATAATAATTTAGGCAAAGTGCAGTTGCTTGTGCGCAATCGTGTCTGTTCGAAATACGGTTACCTAACCAGGAGAACGTTAACCATGCAACTTGCTATTTCTAAAAAACTCTTTTTAACCCTGCTTACAGTAGGGCTGATTGCCGGGGCTGAGGGTGCGGCTGAGGCTTATCCTCAGCTGCCGCGGAGCAACGGCCCTGAATATCTGGCGCAGTTTCCGCCCTTTCCGGAACGCTCGGATTTTGATGATGATGATTTAGAGGATATCCGAGAAGAGATTGAGGATCGGCGTGAAGATCGGCGCGATGATATCGAGAATGATTTGGAAGATTGTCTAGACGATAACGATCAGCGCGAGTGTCTCGAGGATGTGCGGGAGGATTTTGACGATCGCTCAGGCCGTCGGTCAGGGCGATATCGCGATGAGGATGATTTTGACGATTTTCGGGAGGAGGTTGGAGATCGTTTAGAGGATCGCGACGATCGCTCAGGACCTCGTTTTGGGCAGTCCGAGGGGAGAGGGTTCCCTGGTGCTGGGCGATCTGGGTCAAATCGGAGATTTCCGTTTGGGCGCTAGGGTTGACGCCGACTGATAGCCTGTCGATCGCAGGGGCGAAGCATTTCGACAACCTGCTCTGAAGAAGATCAGGACGCCAGACGCAATGCTTCGCCCCTACCCCTCTCGCATATTGATATCGCTGAAGGAATCAAGAGAAACAAAATTTAGAGAGAACTCCACCATGATATTTCGTGTTGAGGGTCAAATGGGACCCTTCTCGCAAAGATGGGTTTTAGGGATTTTGATGGTCTTAGGTGTGACCGGGGTGATCACCTTGGTTAGATTACGGTTGATAACGTCGGCCCCAGTGCCTGAGGTAGAAACTGTTGCCCCGGTGGTTAAAACGGTCACGGCCCTGGGTCGTTTAGAGCCGGATGGTGAGGTGATTCAGCTGTCAGCTAGCACTTCTAATGAAGGGGGCAATCGGGTGGCTCAGCTCTTGGTGGCTGAGGGGGAAACGGTTGAGCCAGGTCAGGTGATTGCGATTTTAGATAGTCGAGATCGCATCCAGGCCGATCTGGTCGAAGCCCAGGAACGAGTCAAGATTGCCCAGGTGCAGCTAGAACAAACCCTGGCTGGGGCTAAGCAAGGTGAAATTGATGCCCAGCGAGCCGAGATTATTAGACTAGACGCCCAGCGGGAAGGCGATATTCTCGCCCAGCAGGCCACCCTGGCCCGTGTGGAGGCCGAATTGGCCAATGCCGAAGATGAGTATCGACGCTATCAGGGGCTATACGAGGCTGGGGCAATCTCAGCCTCGGAACGAGATAGTAAGCGGCTGGTGCTACAAACCGCCCAGCGCAGTTTACAGGAAGCCCAGGCAGTGTTGAATCGATTACAGACCACGCGCTCCCCAGAGGTAGAAGCCGCCAGGGCTAATCTGGATCGGATTCAAGAAGTGCGCCCGGTGGATGTGCGGGCTGCTGAGGCGGAGGTGGCTCGCGCCCGGATGGCGGTAGCCCAGATCCAGCGAAAGCTCGACCAGACCTATGTGAAAGCGCCCCAGGTGGGCACGATTCTCAGAATCTATTCTCGACCGGGGGAGGTGGTGGCCGATGAGGGGATTGTGGAAATGGGCCAGATTGGTGAGATGGTTGCGATCGCGCAAATCTACGATAGCGACGTTCGCAAGGTTGAGGTAGGCCAGCCAGTTGTTCTCACCAGCGCCTCGCTCCCCGATGAAACGCTGCGAGGCACAGTTGACTATGTGGGCTTACAGGTAGAACAACAATCGGTGGTTAATGAAGACCCCACGGCCAATATTGATGCCAGGGTGGTGGAGGTCAAAATTAAATTGGACGAAACTTCGAGTGCTCAGGTGAGGGGGCTGACTAATCTGCAGGTGATCGCAACCATTGAGATTTGATAGAGGTCTCCCATGTTCGGGCTTGTAAAACAACTTCAAAAAATTCAGCATCGCACGCCCCTGGGGTGGCTACAGCTGCGAAAGGATCGCGCCAAACTGTTAACCGCGCTGGCGGGAATCGCGTTTGCCGACATGATGGTTTTCCTACAGCTGGGATTTCAGGATGCGCTGTTTAGGAGTAACACCCAGTATCCCCGGCACGTAATCGCAGATTTAGTCATCATCAGTACCCAGGCAAGAAGCTTTAACCAGACCTATACGTTTCCCCGACGACGGCTGCTGCAAGCGATGGATATTGACGGGGTGGCCTCAGCCGATACCCTTTACATTAACTCCGTTACCTGGCGCAACCCTGAAACTCGAGAAAAGGGCTCACTGAGCGTGCTGGGTCAAAATCCAGCCAGGCCCACCTTTCGATTACCCGAAGTCAATAACCAACTGGACGTGATTAAGTTGCCAGATACGGTACTGTTCGACAAAGCTGGCCGAGGCGACACTCAAACGCTGATTGAACAAATAGAGCAGGGCAAAACGGTCACCACTGAGATTGGCTTGCGGAC
>JBCCRZ010000062.1:0-15604 GCA_039200855.1 Cyanobacteria bacterium P01_D01_bin.44
CGGCGGCTACGGCCTAATTGAGTGGAAGCAGCAGGTCTACTACGGCGAATCTGGATTTATTAAGTTCAACAACCCCGACTTTGTTAAGTTTGCCGAGAGCATGGGCCTTAAGGGCTATCGCATTGAGTCAACCGAGGACTTTGTCCCCATCCTCAAAGAAGCCCTTGAGCAGGATGTGCCCGTGGTGCTTGATTGCCCGGTGGACTATCGTGAGAACCTGGGATTCAGTCAAAAGACTCAGGAGTTGAGCTGTGCCATCTAAAACAAAAACGAGACAAAATCGTCATAATAGTCGGAGTTGCTTGCAATATAAGCCAGAATGGTCGGATTTGAGCTGTTGTTAGAACCCGCCGCTGAGGGATTAGCGAGCTTTGCAGTTGGTTTGTTGCCAAAAGTAGGCGGCAAAGCGGTTACAGAAGCCAAAAAACTACTTTTCAATGCCTCCCAGCAGTACATCGCTACCTACAAAAAGCGTCACTGCCTACTTAAAGTCTTAGGGATGCGGGAGCCTGTCAATTTGGCCCAGATTTACACTGGCGTTAAATTTCTAGACGACGATGACGTTTTGGGATTTGAGTCTGCTGAAACCCTGGAACAGCTCTATCGCCAGTCTCGATTTCGCGGCTATACGGGCAAACGCAGCCAGGGCCAAAAGCGCTCTGGGATTGAGGTTGCCAACGAAAAGCAGTACCTGATGGTATTGGGTGGACCGGGGGCGGGTAAATCCACTTTCTTGCGCAAGGTTGGCTTAGAAGCCCTGCGTACATTCCATTATGAAAATGCGACCTATCGCCATCGCCAGATTCCAGTCTTGCTAGAGCTTAAACGCTTTGAAGCCGAAACAATCGACATCACCACCTTAATCACGGAGGAATTTGACAACTGTGGTTTTCCAGACCCCGCTGGCTTTGTTCAGCAGGCGTTAAAGCAGGGCAAACTGCTGATTTTGCTAGATGGCCTAGATGAGGTGCCCACCGCCAACCTGGATAATGTGATTCGCACCATTCAAGACTTTGTCGACCGCCACGACCCAAATCGGTTTATTGCCTCCTGCCGCACCGCCGCCTATTGGGGTGGATTTACCCGCTTTAGCGACGTGGGTATGGCCGATTTTGACGATGAACAGATCGAGCAGTTTATCCAACACTGGTTTAGCAGTGAGTCAGACATCGCGCGAGGCACCGGCCAGAAATGCTGGGAGATTTTGCAAGAAGATCAAACTAAAGCCGCTAAGGAATTAGCCCATACGCCACTGTTGCTGACGTTCTTGTGTTTAGTATATGACCGATCTCAACGGTTTCCGGCTAACCGCAGTCGGTTGTATCAAAAAGCCTTGCGGATCTTGTTAGAAGAATGGGCCGCAGAGAAGCGCATTAACCGAGATGAAATCTACGAAGGGCTGAGCACTGAGTTAGAGGAAGAACTCCTGTCTGAGATAGCCTTTGCCGGGTTTGAGGCAGACCAGCTCTTTTTCTCACAGCGGGAACTGACCCAGCAAATTAAAGGCTTTCTCGCCAGCAATTTGAATGTGCCGAAAACGCTGGATGGGGTAGCCGTGCTGCAGGCGATTGAAGTACATCAGGGCATTTTGGTGGAGCGGGCCGAAGATGCCTATTCATTTTCCCATCTGACCTTACAGGAATATCTCACCGCCCAATACCTGGTGGATAATCATCAGTGGGAGCAGATGATTGAGCAAGCTGCGACCGAGAGCCGCTGGCGAGAGGTTTTTTTACTGGTGCCAGGTCTACTGACTGGCAAACAGGGCGCGAATGCTTTTCTAAAAACCCTGGAGCAAAAAGCGCAGCAGTGTTTGCAGTCTACTCAATTGCAGCAATTGGTCCAATGGGCTGATATCGCTACACAAGGTTCTCCAGGAAAATTTAATGCAGCAGCCAAGCGCCTAGCTGCCATTTTTTTAGTTCGTGGACTTGCCCGTGCCCGTGATCTTGCCCTTAACAATGCTCGCATCCTCGATCGGACCCATGCCCTTGACCTTGCCCGTGACCTTACCCTCAACCTCGCTGATGACCTGGTTCGAACCCGTGATCTTGTTCGCGCCCTTGACCTTGTCAGTAGGTTTGCCCGTGCCCGCGACCTGAGTCGTGATTGCGACCTTGCCTACGACCTTGCTAAGCGCGTCTCTCTCGTGGGCATATTTAGAGCGATCGACTTTCCAGCCCTTACCAGTACTCTTGAAAATCTAAAGTCCATCAACCCCAATGCTGAAGCCTCAAGGCAGCAAAAACACCCCGCTCGGTCAAATATTTTTGAACTTTGGTTCAGTGCTTTGGACGTTCCAGAAGCAAGTGTGAGTCTCCCCCCTGAGGAGATTCAATCCCTGGCCGACTATTTCTACATTTGCGAGCTGATGGTGCGTTGCAAAGAGGCCGCTGTGCGGGTTTCCCCTGAGGTTTGGGCAGACATTGAGGCTCGCCTGGTGACGGTGTTTACGACCAGCGGCAGGTGCTAGAATCGCCTTAGGCGTCACCGCCTTGATGACCGTGACATGGTTTTCAATTTGCACACACTCATCTATCCCATGGGTTTCAGGGGGCGTTGCCCACATCGCCTCAAGGTTCAACCCAGTTCGAGTTTGAAAACTTTTCTCAACATCTCGCAATCTGCGCGACATCTTTGCTTAATATACGGAACTAGCCCCCCAGTTTAATGTGCAGTTGAGTGCGCAGTGCGGGCGTTTTAACCCAGTCGGTAAAGGTGAGTCGGCCATGTCAGAAAATCAAAAACCCACGGTTATTGTCACAGGGGCCTCCTCCGGGGTGGGGCTATACGCCGCCAAGTCCCTGGCCGATCGGGGTTGGCATGTGGTCATGGCCTGCCGCAATCTAGCCAAAACCGAGAATGTGGCTAAACAAGTGGGCATGCCCGACGGCAGCTATACCATCATTCATCTAGATTTATCGTCGCTAGAGAGCGTGCGTCAGTTTGTAAAAGACTTTAGGGCCAAGGGTATGCCGCTGAGCGCCCTGGTTTGCAACGCCGCCGTTTATTTACCCCTGCTCAAAGAGCCGATGCGCAGCAAAGAGGGCTATGAGCTAAGCGTGGCGACTAACCACCTGGGGCATTTCCTGCTGGCGAATATGATGCTGGAGGATTTGATCAATTCGCCCGTGGCGGACAAGCGCCTGGTGATTTTGGGTACCGTGACCGCCAACCCGAAAGAACTCGGCGGCAAAATCCCCATCCCTGCCCCGCCAGATCTGGGTAACCTGGCGGGCTTTGAATCGGGGTTCAAAGCGCCTATCACCATGATCGATGGTAAAAAGTTTAAGTCGGGTAAAGCCTATAAGGACAGTAAGCTCTGCAACATGCTGACCATGCGCGAGCTGCACCGCCGTTTCCATGATGCGACGGGCATTACGATCAATGCGCTCTATCCGGGTTGTGTGGCTGAGACCGCCCTGTTTCGCAACCACTACTCACTGTTCCGAAAGATATTCCCCTTATTTCAAAAGAACATCACCGGGGGATATGTGTCTGAGGAGCTAGCCGGAGACCGGGTTGCCCAGGTCGTAGCCGAACCCTCATTTAAGAAGTCTGGCGTTTACTGGAGTTGGGGGAATCGTCAGAAAGAGGGGCGCGAAGCGTTTGACCAGGAGGTGTCAGACGAGGCGATGGATGCAAATAAGGCGGTGAGAATGTGGGAGTTGAGTGAGAAGTTGGTGGGGTTGGCGTAATGTGCTGATTAGTCTCCTAATATCCACCGCTCGATAGAACCTCTGGGCAGCATCAAACTCGCCAAAGCCAAGGGTTGGGTAGTAGCGATGTTTGATGCGCCGATGACTTTACTCAACTGGGTTATCTGTACTTAAACAATCTGTTTAATCGTCAAGAACAGTAATCGTAATAGAAACATTTTGGGGTAGTGGCTTCGTTTGATCAGCTTGAGCAAAACAGGCCACAAATGGAATCGGTCGTGTGGAGCTGTATCTGGGTTCGGCAACGTCATAAATTTGCCTCATTTGTTCTGGCGTGCTAGTTGCCCCTTCTACAATTTCGACCACTGCACTAGGATTATCACAATCAGCGGTTGAGAATCCGGGTTTGACAAATCGCAATGCAGTGTCTTGAAAACCAACTCTAGGTAGATGAATTTTTAAGAGGCGGCCAGACCCAACCCCAACCGCAGGAAATCTTCCAGTGTAGGGAGGGAAGCCTTCGTTAATCGGCTCTCTTGTCAGCCTGAGTGAAAACTCCCGAGGTTCTACTGGAATTGTCGCACAAACCTTAGAAGAGTTATCGGAATCGCCTCCTTTATTGAAGGCTCTAACTCTAATGCAATACCTGAATCCTGCTTTAAGTCCAGTTATTGTATAGCTCTGTTGATTGGGGGTATCAAGCTTTTTTGAATCATTGTGATCAGAAGCATCTTCTTTGGTCCCCTGCCAGATAATTTCAAACCCTTCTTCATTACTTGAGTTATCTTGCCAGGATAGCGTAATTGTTTTTCCGTCTACTTGAGCTTCCAGATTACTGGGTGCCTCTGGGGGATTTGGCAATGCACCATAAACATTGACCAGGTCATTTTTGCCATCGCCATCAAAATTGCCAGTTACCCAACGTTGGCTATCCCAAAAGCCAGCCAAGGTATCGAAACTGGATTTATATTCAAAGCCAGCGCCATTAGACAGATGCATCCAGGCACGAGACTCGCCATTGTTACCATAAACATTGACCAGGTCATCCTTGCCATCCCCATTAAAATCACCGGTTAGCCAACGTTGGTTTGATGAGAACCCTGCAAAGGTATCAAAACTGGATTTATATTCAAAGCCAGTGCCATCAGACAGATGCATCCAGGCACGAGCCTCTCCATTGTTACCATAAACATTGACCAGGTCATCTTTGCCATCCCCGTTAAAATCACCGGTTAGCCAACGTTGGTTTGATGAGAACCCTGCAAAGGTATCAAAACTGGATTTATATTCAAAGCCAGTGCCATCAGACAGATGCACCCAAGCACGGGCCTCGCCATTGTTACCATAAACATTGACCAGGTCATCTTTGCCATCCCCGTTAAAATCACCGGTTAGCCAACGTTGGTTTAATGAGAACCCCGCAAAGGTATCAAAACTGGATTTATATTCAAAGCCAGCGCCATTAGACAGATGCATCCAGGCACGAGCCTCTCCATTGTTACCATAAACATTGACCAGGTCATCTTTGCCATCCCCATTAAAATCACCGGTTAGCCAGCGTTGGTTTGATGAGAACCCGGCCAAGGTATCGAAACTGGATCTATATTCAAAGCCAGCACCATTAGACAGATGCATCCAGGCACGAGCCTCGCCGTTGTCACCATAAACATTGACCAGGTCATCCTTGCCATCCCCATTGAAATCACCGGTTAGCCAGCGTTGGTTTGATGAAAAGCACTCAAAGGTATCAAGACTGGATTTATACTCAAAGCCAGCGCCATTAGACAGATGCATCCAGGCACGGATAACCTGATCGCAGGGACCTTGGGTTTGACTGTGCGCAGGTGCTACGAGAGAAAACAAAAGCGCTAAAGATGCGATAGGCGTTGTTAGTTTGTTCATTATTTTGAATGTTTAGAATTGTTGTTCAAGTAAAGGGGTGTTGCTGACCATAGCTTTACTGCCCCGTCCGTGACACGGACCTCTTAATGACCAAAGAAGCTTTTAGACCATTGGGCTTCGTGCGTTTAACCCAATCCATAACATCTTTGGTGACCCCATAGAGCAACCCATTGGTCTGCTATTACTGAAAATCTTTCACCTCTGTCACAGACCCTATAGGTTGATCGAGAACAAATCGAGAACGGTTCGCACTCAACAATGAGAACTTTATCTCCCCCCTGACATTACCAGACGATTTACAAAAGTCAGGAGGAAATCTCCTGACTTTTTCGGTAACGACAAGACTCGAAAATCGCCTTATGTTTGGACTATAGCTTCTGTCAGGTTAGTTAAGACAATGATTATCCCTAAAAGCCTTAAGTTCTAACGGCTAACCTGACGCACAAATGTCCTAATGCATCAGGACATTTGCTATATCAGGCAGTTCTCAACGGGGGCCGTAAATCCGACAATTTATGGCTCCAATAGTCCATCTTGCTCAGAGGAAAGCGAATGCAGACCCTTCAGCTCACCCAGTCTAAAAAAGATATTGCACAAAGTCCCAACTTCGATCAGCAGGTACTGAAAAAGAAGATCCGGGAATATGCCAATGCGTCTCCTTTTGTGACAACGAACGCTATCAACCCTAAAACGCCCTGGCATCGGCCATTACGTAGCCAGGATTTGGCTGCTATGGATTTAGAAACACCACTGAGCATTGACGAGATTACTTCAAATCGCGGGCTACTGCTCCATAGGATGCTTCTCAGCATCTATGAGCAATCGATGTTATTTCTGCCCCAAAAGGCTCTATCTTCAGATGATTTAAATGAGTTCCGCAGTTTTTATCATCCTGAACTGGTTGCTCTAGGAAGAGAGATTTGCTCCTATCTGGAATGGTTATTGTTCTCATTTCTAGACACCGAAATAGAAGTTACGGGAAACTGGACCTATGAAAAGATGGAGAGCTATTTCCTAAATGTCATTCATGATCAAGAACAAAAGCCTAGTGGGCTATTAGCGCGCATTCATCAAACCCGTGACCCCAAAAATGCCATTCAATATCTGCTAATGCAGCAAGCACCCGACTTTCTGAGCGAAGCCTCTGCAATGGGACGGGCAACTATCGGAAATTTTGGCCCGCTTCAATCTGAACTGATCAAAGTCTATATTGACGAAATCGGTTACGGAGTCCATGGTAAGAAACATTCAACCCTCTTTGAACACTGTCTACAATCTGTTGGGCTCTCTAAAGAAATTCATGAATACTACTTTCATTACTTGCCGAGTTCGCTAGTATTGACCAATTATTTTCACTATATCTGTGCTAATAAGAATTTTTGGTTTAGATATATTGGAGCCCTTTATTATACAGAGGCTTCGATTCCCCACTTTAACAAGCAAATAAGTCACTCTCTACGCCAGATCTTTGGTAAAGGGATGGTTAATACGGGCTATTTTGATGAGCATACCCACATTGACAAGCATCATCGGAGAATGGTTCTAGATGATATTGTCAAACCTTCTGTTGAGCTATACGGTTCTGTTATAATTCCGGATATTATTACAGGGTTTGAAGCATTTCGGTGTCTACAAGAGCACGCTGACCTCGATTATCTGCAGCAGCTTGACTTCATGGAAGGATTAAGTCCCTTGCGAGAGACTGATTTGATGACCGAAATAAACTACGAAACCATTGGACCTGTTATTCAATTTTCAGAGCCGAAGGGAGAGCTCTCTTATTCCCATATCCATGAGATGGATGAACTTTTCACCATTGTGCGGGGGCAAATGCACTTTTTTGCGGGACCTGACAGCCTTGAGTTAAACCCAGGTGACAGCGTTATTATTCCAGCAGGTCGTCTGCATGGCAGTTTGGTTAAAAGCGATGACTGCGTTTATGCCGTTCAACCGATTAAGCGAGGTTAGAAAAATGGAAACAGCGTTTACGACCGTTAGTTTAGATACGGTCAACCCATTTTATGTAGAAGGGACCCGGCTTTTTTTCCTGGAGTGGGATCATCAGACTTATCTAGTCAAGGACTATTGCCCTCACCGCGGCGGGCCGCTGAGTCTGGGTGACAAGATGATTGATGAGGGCAAGATTATCTGCCCATGGCACAAAAATAAGATTTGTGCATTAGGGCTAAAAGAGAGGGCGCTACCGATGGTTAGGGTCAGAAATCGAGTCCAATTTAGTTTAGAGGAGCAGACAAATGCAGTTTATTCAGCCTAAGCGGTTTACGGGGGTGCGCGCATGGGATGCCTTACCCATTGCATGTATGAATGGAATCACAACTAAACTACATTGGACTGACCAACCGTATCAATGGCATGTGAATGATGGCCAGGAGGTCTTTGTTGTCCTGGATGGTGTTGTGAATATGCATTATCGTGAGCGGGGTGAAGAAAAAGTCCAGCCGATGGTTGCTGGGGATATTTTCTATGCGAGTGAAGGCACAGAACATGTCGCTAAACCTGTGGGTGAGACCCGGGTTTTAGTTATTGAGATTGAAGGGAGTATTTGACTTCACTATGTGTTGTTTAGAAAGATATTTCCTTTGTTTCAAAAGAACATTACGGGGGGATATGTGTCTCAAGAGACTGCTGGAGACCGGGTCGCCCAGGTGGTGGCCGAACCGTCGTTTAAGAAGTCTGGGGTGTATTGGAGTTGGAGAAATCGGCAGAAAGAGGGGCGTGAGGCGTTTGATCAGGAGGTGTCGGATGAGGCGATGGATGCGAATAAGGCGGTGAGGATGTGGGAGTTGAGTGAGAAATTGGTGGGGTTGGCGTAGCTTTCTAACTTAGAATCTGGGGAGATTGGAGACTTGAGCTTTCTGCTAAGAGATGTGAGGAAAGCTATTGCCAGATCCTTTGATTGCAGGCAGTTCTGACTACTGAAGCAGCTTGATGAAAGGATTCATCGTAACTTTCATCAGGGCTTATGAGAATAGGGTGGTAGGACAGACGATAGCAAGAATCTGCCATCCGTTCCTCCCAAGAAGCTAACCATACTCGTATGGTTGCGTCCATATCACCACTAGCGATATATCGCCCATCCGGACTAAAGGTCACTGCCTGAACCGAAGATTCATGTCCTTGAAATGGTTTTCCAATAGGATTTCCTTTCAAGTCCCATAATCTTATAGTTCTATCTCCGCTCCCACTGACAATATATTGACCATCTGGACTAAAGACTACTGATCGAACATCATCCTGATGACCTTGGAAAGGTCGTTCAATTTGGTTCCCCTTTAAGTCCCACAACCTTATAGTTCTATCGCTGCTCCCACTGACAATACTTTGACCATCTGGACTAAAAGCTACTGCCTCAACAGCACCATTATGGCCTCGGAAAGGCCGTTCAATTTGGTTCCCCCTTAAGTCCCACAGCCTTATAGTTCTATCACTGCTCCCACTGACAATACTTTGACCATCTGGACTGAAGGCGATGGCCCAAACCGCATCCTCATGCCCTTGAAAAGGCTGCCCGATTAGATTGCCCTGTAAGTCCCATAATCTTATAGTTTTGTCATCACTACCACTGACAATATATCGACCATCTGGACTAAAGGCTACTGCCTCAACAGCACCATTATGGCCTTGGAAAGGTTGTCCGATTGGATTACCCTGTAAGTCCCATAATCTTATGGTTTTGTCAAAGCTGATACTAGCAATAAGGTGCCCATCGGGGCTAAATGCAATCCCATTGATTGAGATCGAATCATTATGTCCTATAAAAGGGTAGTTGCTGTTGGCTTCCCAGAGACGTACACTTCCATCTTCACTACTGCTGATAACTTGTTGGTCATCGTTGCTAAAACCAACTGACAATATCGCACTTCCATGACCTCGGAGGGGAGCACCAAGCTGATCGCCTTCCAAATTCCATAATCTCAGAGTACCATCTTTTCCTCCACTAACAATTCGCCGATTATCTGAGCTGAAGCCAACAGAAAGTACCTCTCCATTATGCCCACGAAAAGCTTCTCCAAGTTGATTCCCTTCTAAGTCCCACAAACGAACAGTACGATCTCGACCTCCACTGACAATTCGTTGACCATCGGAGCTGAAAGCAATTGACAATACCTCACCCTGATGTCCATAGAAAGGTTCACTGATAAGGTTACCCTGGAAATCCCAGCGTTGAATTGTACCGTTGGATAAGGCAGTGACGAGTTGTTGACCATTAGGGCTGATACTGATACTCTTAATCTGTTGTGGATTGATAACTAGGCTATACACTCCTGTTTCTCCAGTCGAAGTTGTGGCAATAACTTTGTAAGTCCCAGTTTCTGGTAAGACAGTTCTCAATATATTGGAATCGGTTGTCTCAACTAACTCTCCTTCTTGGTTTTGTAAGCTAATCTGAGCATCAAAATCTTCGCTCTCCATCCTAACTAGGATTCCTTGCCCAGCTTCTCCTTCAATAGAGTAAAAATCACCACGTCTAACATTAATCTGTATAATTTCATCTCCCTCTGTTAGTCTTGCCGACATTTCTTGAAAAATTGGAGGGTCAGTAAGCCTTATCTCATTGGCTTGAAGACTGTATGAACCACCAACATCTGTATTTTTATAGGCAGTAGCGATAACTCTATAAGTTCCATCCTCTGGTAACACTACTCTTAATAAGGAATTGAGATCATGCCCACCATCATCATTTTGTGCGATAATTTCACCCGTAGAACTTTCCAGGATCAGGTAAGGATCAAAGTTATCACTTTCCATACTGATTAATATTTCCTGTCCTGCATAGCCGTTGACTAAATAGCTATCGCCTGAGTAGATCCAATTATTTTCACCGGCAACTCGAGTGACTTCATGCGTGTTACTCAAGATTGCTACTTCTTGCAAAATTGGAGGCTCAATATATCGAATCTCGTCAGTTCGCAGAGTGTAGGTTCCACTGGCCTCTGTCGAATATTCTGTTGCAATAATTTTGTAGGTTCCATTTTCTGGTAAAACTACCGTTATAGAAGAATTTGTACCGTCTCCTCCATCATCATCTTCTGCAATACGTTCCCCTGATGTATTTTCCAAAATTAGATGGGTATCGAAATCTACACTTTCCATGTCAATTCGAATTTCTTGACCTGCATAACCTTCAAAAAGGTAGGAGTCACCACGCCGAGTAAAGCTTTCAACGACTTGGTCCTCTTCATCTAGTCTCGCGTTTGCTATCCTTACTAGAGGCTCATTAATCGACCATTCTGTCCACCGCTCGTCACCAGACAAGCTTTTTGTTGTAACTGAACCATCTGTTAAGGTCGCAAAAATTTTTTGGCCATCATTACTAAAACTGGCATTGACAATATCGAAACTGGATAGATTTTCTGTACTAACAATCAGAGAACCATCTAAGCTCCATTGTTTTACTATGCCGTTTTTATCAACAGAGCTAATTCTTTGACCATTGCCATTGAAGATGACAGCAACAATCGAATTCGCATGACCTTCAAAGCTTCGGATTTTATTTCCTCTTACATCCCATAGATTAATTGTTCCATCTTCTCCTCCACTAACAATATGGTCTTTATTAGGACTTAAAGCTATTGATGAGGGGCGACTATCAAGATTTATCACCATTTCTTCCTTCACTTCTTCCGATGCTCTTAAAAAGACAGATTCTATTTCCGATAAGACCTCAGAAGAAATTACTGGTGGGAATCTTCGGGCTTGGAGTGTTGTATACATAGCCAAAACTAGACCCTCTGTAGCTCGCCCCGTAGACAAATAGTTAAGAGCACGAGTTGCTTGTTCCCTTAAATCAGACAAAAGCGTTGTTCGTTCAGCCACAAGCTTTGCCTGAACAGCCTGTAGACGCTGTTCAGCTTCCGCTGCTCGTGCAGCTTCTGCCTGTTGACGTTGTTCAGCTTCTGCTCCTCGTGCAGCTTCTGCTTGTAAACGTTGTTCAACTTCTGCTACTTGTGCAGCTTCTGCTTGTAAACGTTGTTCAACTTCTGCTACTTGTGCAGCTTCTGCTACTTCCTGTGCTTTTTCTGCTTCAATACGTTTTTCGTGTGCGTCGTTTCGGGCTGCTTCTGTTTCTGTGAGAGATTTTGCTAAATCCTCACCGCGTTTTTCTGCTAATAGTTGTGCAGTTCTAGCCTGTCCTAGAGCTTCTTCGAGCGCGCGCGCATGTTGACTAGCTTGCTGACCCATTAAAGCGATGAATATCGAGGGAAGTGTTGCAACAAAGAAAATAACCCCGGTCGCAATAGCAGCCCGACGTAGCCGCTTCGCCCAGTTAATTGGTAGGTGTTCCCTCACCCAAGGCAGCCCAAATACTTCCTGATAAATAGGATTCCGTACCTGCAATGTCCCATCTTCTCGCTTGACAATCCCCGACAGTTTCAGGTGGGCCTTGGTCAGAGACTGCTCCTCATCTAAAACCGGCTGTTTCCCCTTTAAAACCTCACGGTAAGTAGCCAACCCTGCTGCTAGATCTGGCGAACGCCGGGTTAACATATCCCGCACAAACTGCAAATTTGTATCCTGCTTACTGGCAGCGCCAAAGAAAATCCGCTCAACAACATCATCAACCCCGGCTTGAGTCCACTGACTGTGGTTACTCTCGGTCAGGGTCTGGGACAGTCGCTGGGTCAGGTAAGGGTGGCCCCCGGTCCAGGCCATCACCCAGTGCAGCACCTGCTGTGCTATATTCTCTGGCAGTTTAAACCCACTGGCTAAGGGGGCTGCCTCCTTTATCGTAAAGTCGGTGAGATCGACCCGTTGGCCGATATTAAAGGGTGTTCGTTGGGGGTTGCGGATCAGGTCGCTGGGGGTCGCCACCCCAAACAGCACAAAAGAAAGCCGAACAAATTTAGGATCGTTGGCGCGAGATAGGTAAAACGAGCGAATCGCAATAAAAAAATCGTCGGTGAAGTCTAGATTGAGGGTGGTGTCGATCTCATCTATGAAGACAACGATGCGTTCTGAAATCTCCTCTAAAATCACTTCCTCAAAAAACTGAGTGAGCCGCTGGGTTACCCCCAACTGCTGATGGGTTTGCCACCAGGTCATCAACTGTCGCACCAGTTGGAGCTGACGACACACTGTCGTTAACAATCCCAGATACCAGGCTTCTGCGTCGAGCTGGGTGCCGATGGTGGTTAAATCTACCTTGACAGAGCGAATCCCCTGTTCTTGCAAAGCGTCAGCCGTATGCACCATCAGGCTTGACTTGCCCATCTGTCGAGGGGTCAGCACATAGGCAAACGCCCCGCTGCGACAGAGGGCTAAAAGCTCCTGATCGGCCTGACGGGGAATGTAAACCCCACCCCCCGCTTGCACCGTACCACCGGCAACAAAATTTACAGAATCAGTCACTGAGATGCTCCTGGAAATACTCGGCATATAATTGACAGCGGAGAACCACCTTCTGACCCTCGCGCCGGATCAGCCCCGCCCCCCGCAAACGGAAAAATATCCCCTCGTCTGGACATATTTGTTGACTAAAGACTTGCAGCAGCCCCTTCACCAGAGTTTTGTGGTTATACACACGGGACAGGTGATATCGCAGATGATCCCCAAAGGGGCCACGTTCCTCGGTGCGCTCCTGAAATAGGGTTTCAACGGACATGCGATCGCTCGCCACCAGATACAAAGCCCTTCGCACCAGATAAGGATGACCGTTTAACAACGCCATCAGTTTTTCTAGCTGACGCACTGAGAAAGGATTGCCGTGACGCTGGTTTAGGTCCGCCACCTGGGCAGTTGAGAAATCCGCCAGATCGATCACCTGGCCCACATTAAACGGCGACTGATTCATATCCTGGATTAGTTGATAGGGCTCTGTCGAGGTGACCAACACCAAATCCATCTGCTTCCAGATCGGCTCCGTGGCGCGACTGTTGTGCCACCCCCGTAACATCCCAAAAAAATCCGTGCGAAACGGCGAACTGAATGTGGACTCTACCTCGTCCATCGCCAGTACCACCGGACATTTCAGCTCTGGTAGCAGGTAATCTTGCAGATAAAATGTACAGGCCAGTGGGTTGCCGACCGCCCCGTACATTTGCCACCACTGCTCGGTTTGATCCACTAGCCGCAGCTTCAGGGTCAGCCATTGGCAAAACTGTCGATAAAACAAATCCGCATCCAATAGGGCTGCCGAGTCAAAAAATTGAAAATCCAGAAAAACGACCCGCTTTTCAAACTTTCGGGCCGCATTCATCGTGCGGATCAGCAGTGAACTCTTACCCATCTGCCGGGGGCCTTTAATGGTGATGGTCACCCCCTGCTGCCGGATTGTATCTAGTGCCACCGCATCAGAGGCGCGCTCCACATAAAACTTAGACTCCAGATCCATCGTCCCCTCGGGCAGCTCCAGCGGCTGGGCCATCGGGTTGGGTGCGGGTAAAGCCTTAGTTTCGCCGGGCTGGAGCAATTTTTGCTTGAGGGCTTCTGTATTGATAGACAGATCGCCACCGGCAATGGCCCGTTGCAGGTCTGCGATCAAACCGGGGGTATCAGAGTCATCCTGCCAAAAGGCCCAGTTAATATCATTCAGATATTCGCTCAGGGGATAGTGAAACGGGGCTTTGTAAGCTAACCGTACCGGCAAAATTTTGGGACGCCCTTCTTGATTAGCCAGCTTATGGGCCTTTTGAATTTCCCGGATCACCATCTCACTCTTCATCGATGCCTCGGAGAGCAAGACGATCAAAAAATCTGACTGGCGCAGTTCGTTATCAATCCACGCCTGCCACTTGGTGCCCACCAGCATCGACTGATCAATCGCTACCTCATAGGTCTGTCCCAGTGCTTGAAAAAGCTCCAGCGCCAGGGTTTCATCCGGGGTGACATCCCGCTTGTAGCTGATAAAAAGACGGGCAGACTGAGTCGGAAAGGGTTGAACAGGGGGCGATTTTTCACTGGAGGGTGGCGATTTAGCTTGTTTTCCCGGTTTGTGCAGCATTACCGGGATCAAAGATTCGTCCAACCCCTCCATTTCGATGGCGGTACAGCCCCACTCGTGGGCAAAGTCCAGATCCCGCCCTGCCCCTAACGCATCATAAAAACCAATCGCAAACTGCTGGGCGGTTTGATCTCCCACTGCTTGACTCATGCCAATGACGGCATCAATATGCTCAGCAATGGCCTCTGCCTGTTTTTGCGAATGACAGGCATTCAACAAGACACATTCCACCTGATCCGAAACCAGTTTGAAGAGTTTTGCCAGGGCATTCCCCGTTACCAGTTTCGGCTTACCCCGATTATCTTCTAAAACAATCCCTTCATCCCCTACCCCATGCCCCGAGAAATGAACAATCTGGGGCTTTTCTTCCAAAATTGCCCGCTGCATATCCAGGGGGCGGGTGGCCCAGCGGGATTTCAAAATAAAGCATTCGCGTTTCTCAGAACGCCTTAATCCTTCTTCAATTTCCCGGACCTCTTTATCTAGCCGCAGTTGCGTGGTTCCTTTCGGATTTGCAGCCAAAATCAGAATAGTCTTCACAGGGGGCGTGGACATGAGACTACGTTCAACAGGAACTTATTGGAAGTATTTTGAGAATTCGGTGAAAGGTGTGCGGAGAATTAAATGAGAATGTGTCTATATAGGTTCTTACAAATTTACAACCTACTGTAGAAAATTACCCTCAAACACCATAAATCTTACAGATTTCATCCTTATGGGTACCTTTGGTCGATAGCATACCGACTGTAGGGACGGATAAGATTGAATCCGTTTGCTTTCTCACAGCTCAGCAAACCGATCCGTAGCTTCCACCAATGCACTGATAATCCCCTTCTCAGTGGCAGAATGCCCCGCATCAGGGATAACAATCAGCTCTGACTCAGGCCAGGCGCGATTTAGCTCCCAGGCAGAGGTCATCGGGCACACCACGTCATAGCGCCCCTGCACAATCACGCAGGGGATATGGCGAATTTTGTGGACATTGCACAACAGCTGATCGTCGGGAGAGAAAAAACCGCTGTTCATAAAATAGTGGCATTCAATCCGGGCAAAGGCTTCGGCAAAGGTGTCTTCGCCAAAG
>JBCCRZ010000063.1:0-15551 GCA_039200855.1 Cyanobacteria bacterium P01_D01_bin.44
GTGCCTGCTCGGGTTTATCGTGACGATCCTCACTGGGTGCCGCCGCTGCGATCGAGCATTGCCAAGCAGTTTTTGCCCAGCAATCCTTTTTTTGAATACGGCAGCTTGCAGCAGTTTGTTGCGATCGCAGCTGGTCAACCTGTGGGGCGTATCGTGGCGGCGGTCAACCGGCGGCTGGTTGAGCGTGAAGGTAACGATATCGGTCTGTTTGGGTTTTTTGAATGTGTGGCGGATTTTGCGATCGCCCAAGCCCTATTCAAAGCCGCCTGCGACTGGCTCAAACAGCAAGGTATGACCCAGGTGCGCGGCCCTATCGACCTCTCTACCCACAACAACTGCTTTTTTTTAGTGGATGGCTTTGACTCACCGCCAATGGTGATGATGCCCTACAACCCGCCCTACTATGGTGAGTTTGTTGAGAAAGCAGGCTGGCAAAAGGCCAAAGATGCCTATGCCTATGACTTTCCCCTGGAGCTGGTGCTCAATCCTAAATTTGAGCGAGCCTACCAGATTGCCCTCAAAGCCGGGATTACCTTTCGCCCCATCCACACCAAAGGTGAAGACTTTGAGCGCGACTGTCGTAGCCTCTATCAGCTGTTTACCAAAGCCTTTGCCAATAACTGGAGCTCGACCCCCCGTACCGAGGCCGAGTTTCTAGAAGAAGCCAAGGAGCTACAGCAGCTAGTAGACCCCGATGTCTTTGTGATTGCCGAAGACCAGGGCGAAATGGTTGGCTTCTTTATGGGCCTGCCCGACTACAACATCCCCCTCAAGCGGGTTAATGGTCGGCTCAATTGGCTAGGAATCATCAAATTTTTGTGGTATCGCCGTCAGATTGACCAGGGGCGGGTGATTGCCATCTGCTCACTGCCCGAATATCGCCGCAAAATGGTCCCCATCGCTGTGGTCTACCTGGGTATGCGCGGCGGCAGTCAAAAAAATAAACCCTATAAACGGGCCGAACTCTCCTGGGTCCTTGAAGACAATATGCCCTCCCGCAAGATTATTGAGAGCGCCGGGGCCCAGATCTATAAAACCTACCGCATTTACGAAAAAGCCCTATGAACGCCCCTATCGAAGCCCCCATCAAAGCTTTAGTGACTGGCGCAAATGGCTTTACAGGCTCCCATCTGGTCAAAGCCCTCAACCGTCGTGGCGATCAGGTGACCGGGCTGGTCAGGCAAACCAGTAATCTGGCCCGACTAGCCGATGCTGAGATCAAGCTTGTCTACGGCGATATTACCGACCAGGCTGCCCTGACAAAAGCGATGCAGGACGTAGACGTCGTCTTTCACATTGCCGCCTATGTAGATCTGGGCATTGTCAATGAAACTGAGATGGCACGGGTCAACGTAGAAGGCACCCGCACCGTCTTAGCCGCAGTTCGAGCGATCGCCGCCGAGCGCGGCACCCCCCCCAAAGTGATCTACTGCAGCACCATCGGCATCTTTGGCGACACCCAGGGCAAGGTGGTGGATGAAACCTTTCAGCGTACCCAAACCACGTTTTCGTCAGCCTACGATCGTACCAAGTACGAGGCCCAACAGCTGGTTGACGCCCACGCTGCCGCTGGGATGCCTGCCGTCAGCCTGATGCCCGCTGGCATCCTCGGCCCAGACGACCCCCACTTTGGCCCGGTGATTACCCTGTTTCTCAAGCGCCGCCTCAAACTCTGGCCCGGCGGTGAGCGCATCACCGGCATCGTCCACGTGGATGATCTGGTTGATGCACTGATCCTCGCCGCCGAGCAAGGACGCTCAGGCGAACATTTCATCATCTCCGCCGGGGAACTCTCCACCCAAAAAATGTTCGAGATCTTGAGCGACAAGACCGGCATCCCCACGCCTGCCGAGCCGCCCGAGTTAATCGTGCGATTCCTGGGCACCTTGCTAGACCCCATCGGCAAACTCTTTGCGTGGAACCCGCCCCTCAGTCGAGAACGGGTGCACTATATCTATGATCGCTGTGTGCGGATTGACGCCAGCAAGGCAAGGCAAAAATTGGGCTGGCAACCTAGAAGTATTGAAAGTATCTTGAGCGACCTGGTCTAAAAAACACCTGAGTCAACGACGCCAAATCAGATATACCCCGTTAAACTTTAGGGGGCTACCCCTGGGTCGTATGTTTGAGAGATTTACTGAGAGAGCCATTAGCGTCATCATGCTGACTCAGGAAGAAGCCCGTCGGCCTATTCTGAATATTGACAGCCACTGCACATTTTCACGGACTGTAGGAAGAGGAATCTCTCGACCCTACTAGAAAACCGCCTGGCGAATCCAGTTAATGCCAAACTCTACGGTTTCTTTGCCAAAAATCAAAATGAGTGACGTCAGGGTGATGCCCATGACACAAATGGTCAACCCGCCCAGGCTAATCGCCCCATCGTCGTCCAGCAGGCCAAACCCGGTGACAAAAATCCCGATGGCGGGTAGCGTATTGGTCCCTGGAATTGGCACCATCATCGAAATCGACATCAGCGCGATCGCAACCCCAATTACCAATCGCCCCACCGGGCTCGTGCAAATCGGCGTCAACCGAGGGCGCGAAACTGCTTCAATGCGCTTTAACCAGGGGATGCCTGCTTTGATAAACCCTTGAACCTTAGTGCGCTCAAACCCTCGCTTACGCCATTTCTCGGGTAACCAGGGCTGGTCTGTCCCTTTGATTAGCTGTAAAGCAAGCAGCAGCATCACAACCCCAAATGGGATCGAATACCCCGGTGCCGGAATCGGCAACGCCGACGGCAGCGCCAACAGCACAAATAGAAAGCCAAACGTGCGTTCACCGGCCAGCGATAAAAGCTCGTCCAGGGTCACCTTCGACTCGTCGAAGTAAAAACGATCCGTGACGGCAGGCTGATTTTTTGGCATCGTCTCGTCGATAAAATAGCGCTGCAGTTCCGAAGATAGTTTCGCCATAGGAGTTTATATAACAATGGTTGAAAAATATTAAGGTCCGGATTACAGATTGCGGACTAGATTGCTTGATGATTCCTTTAGACAGCTTAGCCGTATTTTGGTATGACAGGCTCCCCCAAACACCTGACAAGCATCGAAGTTCATGCTTAATTGAAGCGCAGACAAGTCAATGTTCAGATTATATGAAGCGCTTTCTATGTAAAGCACCTGATCGACTGACAAAAGTTCTGAAACCCGAGATTTAGGGTATTTCGGCTAGCGACTGGAAGTCGCGCCTACCTGTACAAAATCGACCTACGTCGATTAGGGAAACCCTTGAAAATAAAGTCCGCACAGGCGAGCCCTAAGCCAAAACTTAAGGCTCGCAACATGTACAGGTAACCTCAGCGCTTTTTGAGCGTAACGGCCTACCAGGGGCTGCTGATCATCGTAAACCCAGCCCAATAAAACGGATGGGACAAGTCTTCGCTACCTAGTTGCAAATCCGTCGGTAAGGGGATCTCCCCCCTCGAGATCATCAGATAATTGGCCTCAAGGCGGACATTACCCCGCAGCATATTGAGTTGGGTTTCTCGCAGAGCTTGGGCTTTGGTTGGCATGTTGGTCAGCTGTCGATAAAACTCGCTCATCAAGGCCATCGTGCCCACATCGCTGACGTCCCACAGACTGGCGACGGCTGACTTTGCGCCCGACTGTAGGGCAACCCCGGCAAAACCCAGCTCCGCATCTTGATTGCCCAGCGCCGTTTCACAGGCACTCAGCACCAGTAGCTCAGGGGGGCGTTGCCAATTGAGGGTGCGCAGCTGGGTCAACCTTAAGCGGTTATCCCACAGTTGAATATAGGAGTTACCCGGTGCCCCTGGCTTAAAGGCCGCATGGGTCGCCAAATGCACAATGTCAAACCCTTGTGCCCCCAGCACCGCATTAAAGTTTTGCAGCGTAAACTCTTGATTGAGCAGCGAGCGACCTTCCCAGGGCTCGGTCGTATTGCGGGCTGACCGCAGCTCCCACAGCACATTGGCAAGCTCAATTGGCACCGCAGGCAGTGGACTCTGCTCCTCAAATTCGGAGCTGCCCATGGCTAGCACCTGACCCTGTTGCACCCCCGCATATTCAGATTGAATCAAGTTAAAGGCCGGAATCTGGGCCAGACTATATTTCTCAACTAAAAAATGATCCCCATCATGGAGGGCCGACATTGCCAAACCACGAACCCCGTCGCCCAAGCACACCAGCAACATATCAACCCCGGCGGTCTGTAAAAACTCGGCCTCAAAGGGTTCAATGATCCATTTATGTAGTTTTTGTGCGCTGCTTTGATAGGTTCGATTATTGGGTTGACTAATGCCCCTTTGAAAGTTGTGAACAACTTCCATTAAGACCGATTTAGGGACATCGTAAAGATCTTTGACAACCGGCTCACCATCCGGGGTAATCAAAACCAGGTGCAAGTGGGTTTCTCTCGGCATCACCCATAAAACCCCAGGGGTGGTGCCGGTTTCTTGTCCAATCCGAGATAGGGTTTGGGCAATCTCCTCGGGCGGCTGTGTGACATCAGCAAGATCTCGACCAAAATAGGTTTCAAACTCTGCCTCCAGACGGCGTTCCATCCCGACAATTTTTTCACTCAGGGTCGGGGTGGCCTGGGCCAAGGCGGGCATACTTTGAGAACCCGCCAGCACAATGGCCAAACTTCCCAGAGCGCTTAAGCCAGCCTTTAAGGTTTGATTTATCCAAACTGTCGTCTTCATTATGATTATCCATGAGGGGCTGTCATCGGGATGATTGACAACTGGCCAAGTAAAAACCTGAACCCTGGATAGATGCTGCAACGCCGGGTGTGCTGGCGAAAAAACTGATATCTAAAGAATTGATATCTAACAGCTTAGATCTCAATCGAGAAGATCCAGAGAAGAAGGTTTAGAAAGTGGCACGATAGCGGTGCGATAGCGTAAGCACTGACCTGTCAGTTCGCAAAGCTTCTCCATAGAAGAATCGCAACATCTACGCTTCTAAGCTAGCTTTACCAGCCCATCACCCCTCAATCGGGACAATCCATGCGTGTGTCAGCCCCGTTTTTAACCAGCATTCTTTGCCTTTGAGTTTGAGACGGCTGCTAGCAGAGGCTATGCGATTGTCCAAAGCTACATAGATGCCCTTTCGTTAGACGAGCATCTCAAAGCAGGTCGCTGCTTTACCCCCCGAGCAGTTTGGCGACAGTCGATGGCATCAGCAACCCTTAAAATCTCGTCGATCAGAACAAGCCTCGAAAATCTCATGACAACGATGATGGATGATCGCTACAAAATCCAGCAAGAATTAGGGCACCAGACAGGGCGACGGACGGTCTTAGCACTTGATATGCAAACAAGATAGCAGGTTGTTATTAAACAATGCTGGCTAGGAGAAGACTTTGACTGGCAAGATCTCAAACCCCCCCGGTCATCCATCGGGATATCAAGCCCAGTAATATTCTCTTAACTGACCGCTTTGGCAACAGTCCAGGGGACGTCTATCTAGTCGATTTTGGTGCTGTGCAATCATTAGCTGCCCAAGAGGGCGGTACTATCACCGTCGTAGGCACCTATGGCTATATGCCCCCCGAGCAGTTTGGCGGGCGTGTGGTTCCAGCCTCTGATTTGTACAGCCTCGGAGCTACGCTGATTTTTCTTGCCACTGGCCAGCGCCCAAGCGAGCTGCCGCAGCGTAATCTACAGCTCCAGTTTCGACAACGGGTTGGCCTCAGTCCCCGTTTTGCTGATTGGCTCGAGTAGGATGACCGACCCCGGCTTAAGCAGACGCTTTGACTCGGCCCAGGCTGCGTTAGCTGCCCTCGATAACCCACCACCGCGCCCCGATGCGATCGCAAAACCTGAGCATAGCCAGGTGCGTCTTACCTTTTACACCGTGATCGCAGGTATTCGCTGGCGGAGACGCCATGCCCCTAGAGCTGCCATCGATCGCATTGTGCTTCAACAGGCCAAACGGTTATCCAGTCAGGATCAAGTCATTCGCACCCCGGCCAAACTGGCCATCTGGGCAGGTCGAGATGCTTTTGTCCTGGCAGAAGGCTTACTCTCCGAAGCGGATGTCTATTGGCTCGCCGACCAACTCAGCTGCTGGTGAGACCTCCCCCTCACGACTGACGAGAGCTAAAAGGGAAACCTGATCCTCCAGTTACACGCTACACTCAAATCAACTTCTGTTGAGGGGGTGTTACAAAAATGCTGCCCCAGGTCACTTAGCCCTGTCTTAGTCTATTAGGGCGATAACCGAACTAGTCTGGGAGGTTCTTTTTTATACCATGGCATTGCTCCTGATGACCCTAAATTTGAAGCAGGCCAGACAGCCAGACTGAGTTCAGATTCTGATGGAATACTCCACTCTTGAGTCAAAATCTGAGATTTTCAGCCGAATTGCTGTTCTCAAAAATGAATTAGTTTCCCAAAATAATCTTAAGGAGTGTCCTGAAAGACGAATTTAGGGTCATAGTTGCTATAGTTTTTTGTTCGTTAAAAGCATGCTTCAAGATCAGACGCCCACAAACGCTCAAGACGAAAAAGTCCTCTTCTCAGCCCCTGGCCACTTAGCCACAACCTCAATCCCTGACGAATCAAACATTGAAGCTCTAGACATTGAGGACCTTCAACCAAGACCCTGGGGCAATGTAGCCATCCTGGAAGAAGGGCTCGGCTACAAGATCAACCGCATCGAGGTGACTCCAGGCCATCAGCTCAGCCTGCAGATGCACCACCACCGTAGCGAACACTGGATTGTGGTATCGGGGACGGCTAAGGCCATTTGTGGTGATCGAGAGATTTTGCTCTGCGCTAATCAGTCTACCTATGTACCTGCCTGTACAACTCATCGTCTTTGTAACGCTGGTGTGATCCCCTTAGTGGTGATTGAGGTGCAAAATGGAGAGTATTTAGGAGAAGATGATATTATCCGTTTTCAGGATGAAGGAAGATTTAGCCACTTTGGCTAAGCTTTGGTATACGAGCCGATTGATAGTCTCCTACACCCCTCTGAGAAAACAGCTAAACGTATGCATAACTCAGGATATGGACAATCCCTCGGCTACGTTAGGACTTCACTGACTTGTCTCTATAAGCTGTTGAAAATCTGCTAAAGCTCGCTGATGTTGTTCACCCGCTACCCAGTTGAAATCATTATGCCCGGCGGCTTCTACCCAAAGGGCAAGTTTAGGCTCTGGCGCAGCCTCGTAAAGTTGCTGACCATGCTTAATTGGAATAGTCTCATCAACCTGACCGTGCATCACCAGTACAGGGCAGCGAATCTTTTTAAGTTTGGCCAGATTAGCAAACTTATCGAAGGGCAACAAAGGAAAAGGCACGACAACACGAAACGTTGATGTAAAGGTGCTTTGCAAGATCAACCCCGCAACCGGGTGTCGAGTGGCAAGCTCAACAGCTGAGCCACCCCCGACAGATCGACCGTATATGATAATTTGCTCAGCGGGTATCCCCAGGTCTTGCGTTAAGTATGCATAAGCCGCATCCGCATCTTGATAAGCATTGCGTTCACTGGGTTTGCCGTCACTTGTGCCATAGCCGCGATAGTCATAGGCAAAGACGCTAAATCCCCAGCTATGAAAGCGCGCTAACTGAGGCTGAATATCACCGAGATCTTCTGCATTGCCATGAATGTAGAGCAGGGTATATTTGGCGTCAGCATTAGGCAAATAGAATGCTGAGATCTGCTCGGTAGCTGTAACCGATATTTTCAGGACAGCCTCAGTGTCCTCATAGCTAGCAGGCTGAGGCAGAAAAATCATACTGTCTGCTCTAAAAAAGACATACAGCGCAAAGAAGATGTAAATGAAGAGGATTGATCGCACCCATCTTTGCCAGCTAAGCTCCCCAATGAGCAGTTTCCTTAAGGGCAATCGACGCATAAAAATGACGGGGAAGCTTCAATACCTGTATGCTTCCCAAAGCTTGATGATGTCATATCCAGATTTTTTCAGAAATGACTGACCATCCAGGCTCTAACATTTGTAAACCCTAATCTTGCTCGCCTCATGATCGCGATAGCCTTATAGACGATCTTTCAGGGGCGTGATTCTCCATAGGAGAGGCTGCGCGATCGCACATGGAAACCGCAGAGCGAGTCCGTTGGCTACAGGCTAATACGATTTTTGGAGAACTCCCCGAGGCGTTGGTGGTTGCGATCGCAGCCTGCCTCACAGACGAGACCCTGCAAACTAACCAGCGGCTGATCCTCGAAGATGCCGAACCTGACGCGCTCTATATCCTCAAAACCGGACGACTAGAGAGCTATCGCACCCAGCGCACCACCCTGGCCCAGGTGCTGAGTTTGCTCCCTGGTACGGTCCTGCACCTGCGAGAGCTATTGCTAGATCAGCCCACTGAGCAAACGATTGTGGCCTTGAGTGACTGCGTGCTGTGGCGACTCTCAGGCAAACGTCTCAAGGAACTAGCCGAGGAATATCCCGAATTAAACCAGGAACTTTCCCAACTCTTAGCCGAGGAACTGGCCCAGCTATCTGCCCAATTGCTCTACGAGCAAGAGCGGCAGCAAGTATTGCGACCCTATCTG
This sequence comes from Cyanobacteria bacterium P01_D01_bin.44, assembly GCA_039200855.1. GTDB lineage: Bacteria > Cyanobacteriota > Cyanobacteriia > Phormidesmidales > Phormidesmidaceae > SIO4C1. The sequence goes on from JBCCRZ010000063.1 coordinate 8,502, forward strand.
GTGCCTAAGGTAGAGCGCGGCGTCGTGGGAGCCAGCCGCTATGCTGTGCGGCTGCGGCAGGATGTGCGTGGGGCCACCCAATCTAAGCCCGACGATACCGGGCGGCGGGATCCCATTCTTATCTTCGGAGAACCGGGGCTGACTAAAGACAATTTGACGGCGTTGATTCATTTTGGGTCGGCTAATAAGCGAGAGCCGCTCATTAAGGTCAATTGTGAAACCTTACGAGCCGTTGACCTGTTTGGGCGCGGTGAGAGTAAGCCAGGGTTGCTGGACTGGCTAGGGGGTGGCACCCTTTTTCTCAACAACATTCACGATCTGGATTTGTCACTCAAGGCGGCTGTGCTCAAGCTGTTAGAGACCGGTGGATACGCGCCAGTTCCCAGGGAAGGAGATGCCCCACCCCCAGCCAAGACCAGTCCAGCCTGGATCATCATGGTGTCTGAAAAAAGTCTGCCTGCCTTTGCCAAGCGCTCGGGGCAGCGGATCAAAGTGCCCCCACTGCGGGTGCGTAAAGCCGATATTGGGGCGATCGTTAATTACTTCATTCAGCTTGAGTGTAAAAAGCGGGGGCAACCTAGGCCCACCCTGACACCCGAGGCCCTGCGGAGTCTGCAAAGCTATGATTTTCCTGGCAACCTGCGTGAGCTAGAGAGCCTGGTAGAACGCGCCATCGTCCAGTCAGAATCTAAGCGCCAACTGACAGAGGAACTGTTTTGGTCAGCTAGCCAAAAACCCCAACGGTTTCGCGTCAACCTGCTCAATGTCTACCCCAAACTGCGACAGTTTTTGCGCAGCCCGTGGTGGCCCGACCGCCTTAACTTTGGCTTTACCTCATGGTTTTATGCCATCGTGGTGGCGGTGTTGTTCTTTGGCCCCCAAACCCGCGATGCTAATGTGGCTCTAAATCTCTTTTGGGCCTGGTGGTGGCCCCTCATTCTGATTGGATTCCCCTTTGTGGGGCGGCTGTGGTGCGCGGTGTGCCCGTTTATGATCTATGGCGAAATTACTCAAAAACTGTCGCTATGGCTATGGCCGAGAAAGCTGGGCAGTTGGCCTCGACGGTGGGCTGAGCGCTGGGGCGGTTGGATTCTCTATGGCGGATTTGTGCTGATTCTCCTATGGGAAGAACTGTGGAATTTGGAGAATACGGCCTATCTCTCGGGCTGGCTGCTGATTATCATCACAGCGGGCGCAATGATTTGCTCAGTTTTGTTTGAGCGGCGGTTCTGGTGTCGCTACCTATGCCCCATCGGCGGCATGAATGGACTGTTTGCCAAACTCTCAATGGTAGAGCTGCGAGCCCAGAAGGGCATCTGCTCGGCTACCTGCACGACCTATCAGTGTTATAAAGGGGGTCCTGAGAAAGGAGAGGGTCAAGAAACGGGCGGGTGCCCGGTCTATTCGCATCCGGCCCAGCTGGCGGATAATCGAAACTGCGTGCTGTGCATGACCTGCCTCAAGGCGTGCCCCCACCGTTCAGTGGAACTCAACCTGCGGCCCCCTGGCATCGAGCTATGGACAACCCCCAACTCGACGGCCTATGAGGTGGCGCTGTTACTGCTGCTGTGGGGGGCGGTGCTGCTGCATCGGTTGCCGGAGTTGACGGCATTGACACTGGGAAATACGCGCATCTTAGAGGGGTTTGGGGGACATGCGATCGCAGCCACCCTCGCCCTATGCTTACCGGCAGCGGCAGCGGGTTTAGCCTATGCGCTGATCCGAGGTCTCAAATCTAGTTTGAAACCTCGCCCCTTTATCGACCTGACCTATGGCTATCTCCCCCTGGTGCTGTTTAGCAATCTGGCCCATTATCTGTGGTTAGGGCTGACCGAGGCAGGGCAACTCATTCCAGTTTCGATGGCGACCGTGGGGCGATCAACTGGGCCAGGAGCCCTGGTGCTGATTGCCCATCCGGCGGTGATCGCCTTTTTACAGGGCACTTGCTTAATCGCAGGGGGCTTACTCAGCAGTTTACTCACTCAAAAAATCGCCCGACAGCCCTGGGCAAAAATTTTGCCCCAGCACGGGGTGATCGTGTTGTTAACCGCCCTCGCGTGGACAGTCATCCTATAGTTGAGCCCATAGTCTGGGCATAAGAAAAAGGCCACAGCTTAGGCTGTGGCCTCTCTTGACTTTCACTCTAGCAATCAGGGAACTCCAACCAACTTTTCGACCAGTGTTGCATTCAGCTTAGAAGCTGTAGCCAACCCCTGCGACAAAACCAACATCATCGCCACCGTCCTGGAAGGGAGAATAGACAACAGAACCATTCACCAGGAATTGCTCAGTGACTCGGTAATCAGCACCACCTGTCACGGCAAACTCAATGTCACTGTCGTCACCAATGTCACCGTTGATGCCAGCCCCCAACCAGGGAAACAGGCGACCTTGACCATCCACCGCATCAAAATCATAGGTGAGCGGGAGCACGTAGCTAACATCGTCGCCGTCATCAAAATCAAAGTCAGTGCTAACAGCGGGGCGCACAGAGAGATTGTCGTGAACGGTGATTTTACCGTTGACAGCAAAGCCTTCATCGCTGCCACCGATGCCGACGTAATTATAGTCTGGAGCGGTCTGGGCGTTGGCGGCTAAAGGAGCAGCAACAATTGCAGCAGCAGCCAACCCAACAGTTAACAAGATACGATTGAATTTCATGATTTTCCCCTCGAAACGATCCATTTAAGATGTGAGACTTGATTCGTGTGAAGAGAACTCTGCCGTTGCTTTTGTTCTCTATGGTCTAGTTGTATCTTTGGCAACCTGCAATCATGGATTTTGAAGTGACACTTTTGTGGGGTGGTCTATGTTTTTTGAGTCAAAAGTACTGAAAACACGTTTCAAAAAACTGTGCCAGTTCAAACTGACGGTACAGTGATTTTTTAATTGTTCTAGTCTCAAAACACGTCTGAAGCACTGAACTATCAGCGACCAAAAAGCTTCACTAACTCAAGTCGATTCTGAGTGATTGCCAGATCCTGGGCAGACTGTCCGTGCTTGTTTTTAAGCGTAGGGTCAGCCCCAAACGCGATCAATAATGCAGCCTCCGCATTGAGCCGGTTGCAATTTTCTAGATTGCAGGCAATGTAGTGCAGCGGCGTATTGCCATGGCGGTCCTGCCAGATCGGGTTGAACGCATACAGTGAATGGATCGTCAGGACTGAGCAGGCAGGTAGGTTTGCACGGTCTATCTAAGCTTCAGTTAAATAGAGGTTGATTCCTGACAGGTACAAGGTAAGGTTCAAATCAAATTTCGGGGAGGAAGCAGGAAAATGCCTGATTTAACTACTTTGGGACTATTTATAGCCACGGCCTTTGTCATGCAAATGATGCCGGGGCCGGCCATCCTCTATATCGTGACGCGGAGTATTGAGCAGGGCTGGCTGGCTGGCTTGGCGTCTGCGTTAGGAATTGTCGTGGGGGTTTGTGCCCATACTTTGGCGGCAATGTTAGGCATCTCAGCCATCTTGATGACATCGGCCACCGCCTTCTCAATTGTGAAATATTTAGGCGCGGCGTATCTCATCTACCTGGGCGTGCAAAAGCTGCTCGAGTCGCGGGCAGGCTCATCCAGTGAAATATCGGATGCATCTACCAACTCGTCCCGTTCTCCTCACTCCATATCTGTCGTCCAGCTCAAAACTTTATTTCGCCAGGGCATTATGGTGAATGTCTTGAATCCAAAAGCCGCCATTTTCTTCCTGGCATTTTTACCCCAGTTTATTAATCTGGAGCAAGGCCCCGCCTGGTCACAGAGCCTCGTTCTGGGATTTGTCTTCGCCTTGTTAGGCGTGCTCACAGGTGGCCTATATGTATTGTTAGCCGTGCCGATTCGCCATGGGTTATCTCGTAGCCAGGGTTTTCAAAAAGCTGAGCGCTACGTCACTGGCAGCACCTATATCGCGCTGGGTGTAGCCACCGCTGCCGACGGCAATCGTTGAGGAGTCAAAGACTCAAAGACATCAGCGTAGTAGTAAACATCTTCGATGCTGAGAATAGCGTCTAGACCCAGGGTTTTTAACTGGTCATTGATTTGAGACAGTGAAATGCGATTGACTTGCATGTTGATAGCATCCTGAACGAGTGATTGACATGAGAAACATGCATCTGAAGCTAGAGAGTGTAAGGAGATGAGAGCGATGGATGTCATGTTTCTCTAGTGACCACTTTCGAGGAGATTCATTAAGAAGATTTGATAGGTAAATAAGGGTTGCCTAATGAGATCCTGAGATTCAGCTTAATGCACGGACTACCTGTGACACAAATCACAATAATACGAATCACAAACAATGTTGTGAGTAGATAATATTTCTTATGGGTCAATCATTGAGGTTCATAAAGAGATAGCAACAATTGACTCAGAGGCTTTAGGCGCATTCCTATAATTCTGGCAGCGAGACACCCAAAACTCGTTGGAAAACACAGTCAACCGGGCCAGGAGAATCGTCATGCAACTTAGTCGTCGTAACGCGCTCAAACTGGGTCTCATAGGCAGTGGCCAGATGATGCTCAGCCAGTCGGCCCTGGCGTCATCGTGCCAAAATCCGACTTTTCCAGTCAAGCCTGATTGCCCCCCGGTCAGACACCATGGAGAACCGCTGGTGTCCCCTTTCCCGATGACAACCACCCCCAGCCCGGCGGTGCCAAAATTTAAGCGTCCGTTTGAGCGCCCACCTGTTTTGCAACCGGTGCGCAGCGATGAGCGAGGGGTGCGCCCGACGGACTATTACGAAATTACACTGCAAAAAAGCCAGGCTGAGATTATGATCGGCCAACCCACTGAAGTGTGGAGCTATAACGGCATTATCCCAGGGCCAACCATTCGCCAAAAGGGGGGCTTAGAGCCAGCAGACAACGGTCGTCAGTCGGTGGTGCGGTTTATCAATCAACTGGGCAGCGATGCCAAAGGGCGACCGATTAAATCGACCACGCATTTGCATGGGATGGCCTCCCAGCCCTACTACGATGGCTATGCTGAGGATTTAATCGCACCAAATTACTTTAAGGACTACGTTTATCCCAATGACCGGGCGGCCACCATTTGGTATCACGACCACGCCGTGGAGGAAACCTCGCGCAACGTCTACCAGGGGCTGGCGGGGATGTATATCGTTGAGGACGAGATTGAGCGGCGGCTCAATTTACCCAGCGGTCGCTACGATGTGCCCTTGGTGTTGCAGGATGTGCGCCTCGACCGAGACGGTCAGCTGGTGTTTAACGACCGGGCGCGGCGTAATTTGTATGGGGATGTCACCCTGGTTAATGGGGTGCCCTGGCCCCATATGCAGGTAGAGCGTCGCAAATATCGCTTTCGGGTCTTAAATGCGTCGGTGTCGCGCTCTTATCGACTCACTCTCAGTCAGTTTGAAGACCGACAGACCTTTGGCGATACGCTCTCGGTGATTGCCACCGACTGCGGCATTTTGGGTGCCCCGGTGCCGATTCGGGCTACGCCACGAAGGCCGTTCAAAAGCTTTCGGATCTCGCCTGCGGAGCGCTATGAGTTTGTGATTGATTTTTCTCAATATGCGCCTGGCACTGAGCTCTATTTACGCAGCCCGGCCTTGCAGAGCAATATTGATAGTGAGGTGCGATCGCAAGCCCTGATGCGCTTCGAGGTCATGCCCGGTAGCCCCGATGACCCCAGCGAACTGCGCCCGGTCTTGCGTCCGGTCGCCTCACTCCTGGAGACAGCTCAAAAGCAGGGCAAGTCTATCTGCACGCGGACCTTCCGCTTTGAGCGCAGTGCCACCCAATGGCTGATCAATAACAAAGCCTGGAATCCCTATCGCGTCGATGCCAACCCCCAGCCGGGAGATGTGGAAATTTGGGAGCTGGTCAACAGCGGCGGCGGCTGGATTCATCCGGTCCACATTCACCTGGTCGATAGCCAGATTGTTAGTCGTAATGGCCTGCCTGCCTATGACTATGAGCGAGGCTGGAAAGATGTTTTTGCGGTCAGAGAGTTTGAATCGGTACGGGTGATCATGCAGTTTGAAAGCCGCAACAAGCAGCCGATTGAAGGGCGATTTATGATGCACTGCCACAATCTGGTGCATGAGGATCACGATATGATGACTCAGTTTGAGGTGGGCAGTCGCGGGGAAGATCCGTGTGCGAGACCGCCGCAGTCGGTGGCAGGAATGTTGCCGCTTTAGATTGGGTAGTGGGTAGTGGGTAGTGAGTGGAGGGTAGTGAGTGGTGGGTGAAATGGCCACTTTTGGTGCAGGCTGTTTCTGGGGCACTGAGGCAGCTTTTCGCCAGTTGCCCGGTGTGATTAGGACCTCTGTCGGCTATATGGGCGGGCATTTTGAAAAGCCGAGCTATCTGGACGTGCTGTCGCGGATTACGGGGCATGCGGAGGTGGCGCAGGTGGAATATGACCCGGCTCAGATTAGCTATGAGACTTTGTTGGAAAAATTCTGGGAGATACATGATCCCACCAGTCTCAATCGGCAAGGGGCTGACCGGGGTGAGCAGTATCGCTCAGTGATTTTTTATCACACGCTGGAGCAGGGTGCGATCTCACGGCGTTCTAAAGCTGAACTGGATGCTTCAGAGCGCTACTCAAAACCCATCGTCACCCAAATCCAACCCGCCACCGACTACTGGCCCGCCACCGAAGAGCACCAACAATACTTCGAGAAAAAAGCCCTCAGGCAAGAGCATGGCTAGTGGTCGGTCAAAGCTTAATTTTCGGGTTGGGTGAGTGCGCTGCGCTGGTGAGTACGCTGCGCTGGCGATATAGGTGAATACCGGCTGCCGCATCTCACCCGCTCACCCTCTCACTCACCCATCAAGCCCAAATATCGACATTGACGGGCTACTAGTACCGCGTTCTACCCTCTAGCCTCCACTCACCACCCTCTACCCATTTCTCTCTTCCAACATCTCCTGCTCACCATAAATCTCCTCGTCATACTGGCGCAGGCTCTCGTAGTCGTACTCATCCGGAGGCTCTGGATAGGTGAGCCGCTGATTTTTTTGCGGTTGCTTAGGTTGGGCGGGAGGGGCAGTCTCGGTGGCCTCAGGCTGCACCTGTTCAGA